>JAIROH010000031.1 GCA_031257595.1 Treponema sp.
GGGCCGGAAACCGCCTGGGTAAGGTCGATGCCCCTGAAAAGGAGCGCCAGGCTTTTTACCGAAACGACAAGGGTTTTTACCGATTCCCGCAGCCCGGCAGCCAGGGCCGCGGGAGGCGAGAGGGAAGGGGTTCTATACGTGATGGACGGATATTCAATTCCTGTTTCAGGCGCACCCGCGGCATAGCTTACCTCGCGCAGCTCGGCGGAAAAAAGTTCTCCGCCGCGTTCGTACTCTACCGGGAAAGTTTCCGGTTGAACGCCGTTAAAAATACGGAAAACGGCCACCGTATAGGGCAGGGGACTGCCGTTCATGCTGAGGATCCTGTCTCCCGCCCTGAGGCCCGCTTTTTCCGCGGGGCTTCCGGGAACGACAGCGTGAACGACAGGATCGGCCCAGTAGTAGACGCCGATCTTGCCTTCGCCGCTTTTTTCAAGGGTGGGGGTAACGCTCAGCTCAAGGATACCGCCGTTACGCTCCACTTTTAACGCAAGGGTTTTGCCGGGGTTAAGGCCGATGTTTTCCCGTAAATCGCCGTAGTTGGCGATGGGTTTTCCGGCAATTTCGATAACGCGGTCGCCGGAAACAAGTCCGGCCTGATCCGAAGGGTGGGATTGGCCGTCTATGTCGGACAGGATCACAATGCGGTTGTCCAGGGTTTCCACGTTAAAGCCGATTCCCCATACGACGGAAAGCACGATGACGGCAAACAGAAAATTAAAAAACGGCCCCGCAAAGGCAGTCAGAACCCGCTTTGCCGGATGGGCGCCGTAAAACGACGACGGGTCCGGGGCTTTGCCGTTTTTGCTGTTTTCCCAGGCTTCGCCGTAGCTGTTTTCTCCTTTCATTTTACAGTAGCCGCCTATCGGAAAAACGCCGAGGCGGTATTCAACGCTCCCAATCTTTTTTTTCAGTATGGGCTTTCCCCAGCCTACGGAAAAAGCTTCCACGTCGATGCCGGAGAACCGGGCGGCGAGAAAATGCCCCAGTTCGTGGACAAAAACGACGATGCCCAACCCCGCAAGCCCAAGCGCTATTTTTAGAAAAGTCATTCAGGTTTTCCTTATGGATAAAAGATAGTCAAAACGGAAACTTTTTCAAAACTAACAGAGTTTTGAAAAAAACGCAACAATGAGCCAATCCCAAAAATTAAAATTTCGGGAAAGCCTCCAATACCTGGTCTTTCAAGAGGTTTCCCGGCAAACCCTGCCGGGTCTATCTAAAAGAAGAAACGGTACAGCATAAAAAAAACAGGGGCGGTAAACGCAATCGAATCAATTGAGTCGAGCATGCCGCCCCGTCCGGGGATCAGGAAACCGGAATCTTTTGTGTCGCAGCAGCGTTTTATCGCCGACTCGGCAAGATCCCCCAGCGTAACGGCGATGCCGGAAAAAAGGCCGAGGAAGATGCCGCCGGGAATCCGGGGAAGCTTGTCGGGATCAAAGGCGTTGGGAAGCAGGTATACGGCGCCGATACATACGGCAACGGAGGCGGCAAGGCCGGCCGCAAAACCCGCGATACTCTTGTTGGGACTGACCGGAAAAATTCCCCGGTTGCCTTTTCCCAAAAGCATTCCGAAAGCCCATGCGGCGGAATCATTTGCCATAACGGTAAGGGCGAATATCAGAATGACGATCACCGAATATTTGAAAAGGGACATCCGTATTACCCAGCTTAAAAAATGTCCCGGATACATCAGCACGGAAAAGCCCGCGGCTAGGCGGTTTAGAACCCCTGAAAAATCACCGCGATTGTCGCCGCTGTTACCACCGTGGTGGAAAATCACGGAGACCAAAAGCCACGAGGCGCCGACAATGAAAAACACCGGCGTTAACTGGCTTGAAATGTCAAAGCTAACGGAAAGGGTCATCGAAAGGGGGCTTAACGCGCCGAGAACGGCGGCTTCCGCGGCATGGACGACGAATCCTTTTTTCTTAAGCATCAGGGAAAATTCGACCGCCCCTATGGAGCTTACCGCTATAACCGCTATGTTAACGGCAAGGTGGTTGTACTGGGGAAGAAGTACGACAAGCCCGACAACGGCGGGAATCCCCACGAAAAAAACAAGCAGCCGCTGAACAAGCTTTATCACGTTATACCGCCGAATTTACGCTGACGTTTCCCGTACGCCGCGAGGGCTTTGTCAAATTCTTCTTTGGTCCAGTCGGGCCACAGGACTTCGGAAACATAGTATTCCGTATACGCCGCTTCCCAGAGCAAAAAATTGCTGGTGCGGTATTCCCCCGCGCTCCGTATTACAAGATCGGGATCCGGTATGTCGGGGTTGTCGAGAAACGAACGGATCGTCTTTTCGCTTATCGAAGGCATTGCGCCGTTTTCGGCAACAAGCCTTTTCAGCGCCCGTACGATTTCGTCCCTGCCGCCGTAGTTAAGGGCCAGCACGACCTGCATCCCCGGAAACGAGGCGGTTTCTTCGCAGGCGGACGCAAGTTCCGCGGCAATGTCTTTAGGCAGGCCCAGGGGATCCCCGGCGTGGCGTATCCGTATGCGGTTTTCCCGGTAAAATTCCAGCTCGCCTCTAAGGTACTGTTTGACCAGCCCCATGATAAAACCGACTTCTTCGGCGGTACGTTTCCAGTTTTCCGTGGAAAAAACATAAAGCGTAAGAAACCGTATCCCCGCGTCGCTTGCCGCCTTTACAATGCGCTTCGCCGCCTTTAAGCCTTCGAGGTGACCCTGGAAACGGACAAGTTTGCGCTTTTCGGCCCAACGACCGTTCCCGTCCATAATGATTCCCACATGAACGGGAACGATGCGGGATTCGGGACTTGGCAGGGGAGGCATTACACTTCCATTATTTCCGCTTCTTTTTCTTCAAGTACCTGGTTGATCTTCGTGATATACGAATCGGTTACTTTTTGAAGCTCGTCGGAAGCCTTTGATTCTTCATCCTCGGTAAGTTCTCCGTCTTTGAGGAATTTTTTAAGTTCTTCGTTGCCGTCCCTGCGTATGTTCCGTACCGCCACACGGCTCTGCTCCGCCTGATTTTTCGCGAGTTTTACCAGCTCTTTCCGCCGTTCTTCGGTCAAGGGCGGAATCGAGATGCGTATCACTTTGCCGTCGTTGCTGGGGTTAAGAGAAAGCTCCGTCGATCGAATCGCCTTTTCAATTTCTCCGATAAGGGCCTTGTCCCAGGGCTGTATGACGATAAGCCTCGCTTCGGGGCTTGAGATGTTCGCCACCTGGTTAAGCGGGGTTTTTTCGCCGTAATAATCCACCCGGATTTTGTCAAAGAGGGAAGCGGAAGCGCGCCCGGTACGAAGGGCGGCATAAGCTTCCTTGAGACTGGAAACGGTTTTTTTCATCCGCTCTTCGGCGGAAGCGGTAACCTTATGCATCTCCTGACCCCACCTTGTAATAGACATAGTCTTTGACGGTAATCGCCGCGCCGGCCTTTTTGCTTATCTCCGCAAGCGCCTGGCTTACGCTGAGTTTTTCGTCTTTTACATAGCCCTGATCCATAAGGCAGATTTCCTTGAGGAATTTGTTTACCTTTCCGTTGAGGATGTTTTCAATCACATTGGCGGGTTTGCTCTTGACCGACTCGTCCTGTTCCATTTGCTTGCGGAAAATGCCTTCCTGCTCTTTAAGCCAGGCCGTGTCAATGCTGTCCCTGCCGATTGCCATCGGGTTAAACGCCGCAATGTGAAGGGCGATGGTAAACGCGAAGGCCTTGACTTCTTCGTTTTCAAAGGCTTCCGCCTTGTCCGCGCCCAGTTTGACCACAACCCCGATGTTGCCGTCTCCGTGTATGTACTTGGTCAGGTATTCGCCGGCGGAAGCGTTCAACACGGTAAGCCGTTTAAGGCTCATGTTTTCCCGGATCTTTGTCGCCAGATCGGTTACCATCGCCGAGAGCTCTTCAACGGGCTTGGTATAGCCTTTTTCAAGAACCTTGTCCGCGATGATCCCGCCCAGGGCGATAAATTCAGGGTTACGGGCGACAAAGTCCGTCTCCGAGGCAAGTTCCAGCAGAACGGCTTTCGCTCCCTGTATTTTGACAAAAACCTTTCCCTCGTTGGTCGCCCTGCCGGCGCGTTTTTCCACCGCGGCAAGGCCTTTTTCTTTCAACGCTTTTTCCGCCGCGGCAAAATCCCCGTTACTGGCGACAAGGGCGTTTTTACATTCCATCATTCCGGCGCCGGTTTTTTCCCGGAGCTTTTTAACATCCGCAGCTGTAACTTCGGCCATATACATTTCCTCCAAATTTCTTGTGTTCAAAAC
>JAIROH010000047.1 GCA_031257595.1 Treponema sp.
AGGACAACCTGGGCTTTCGGATCGCCTTCGGTTATCCCGTAGGCCGATCTGAGTTTAAGCTGCCAGACCCTGTTCCCGTAGACGAAGAATTCCGCGTGGTCGTATACGAACACAACGTCGTCCTGCCAGGAAGCGAGCCCGCGGACAGGGTAGACCGCCTTTGGAGCGCCGTAACTGCCGATAAGGTTCGACAGGGTTGTCCCGACAAGGACGGAGGGATCCGCCGGCAGCCCGGACGTTTCCGGCGCTTCCGCCGGGTTCTGGCCAAAAATCGACGCGCAGAAAAAGAAAAACAGCGGTAAAAACGTTTTTTTCACGCTCATGGCCGTTCCTAAAACAGTTCCGGCGAAGGTTCTTCGCTCCGTATTGTCTGCCGGTAGAGTTCCCGGTCCAGCATCGTAAGGATGAGCGTCGAGCCGCCGGGAAGCCTGTAGGGAAGGGTAAAATCCCCTCCGGGGTGGTTTATGCTGATAAGCCGCCTCGTCGCGCCGCCGGGAAACAGGGCGTCCAGCGTAACCGGCAGGGGATAGGGATTCCTCGGCAGCGTGTAGCGGAAAAGGCCCGCCGCCTCTCCCTCTTTCGGGACAGGGGCGTAGAGGCTTACGCTTATCCTGTCGTCGGCGTTTATCTCGCTCCCCCCCAAAGGATTTTGGGCCGCGACGGTTTCCGGTATGTCGCCTTCGCCCGCGGGGACCAGTTCAAAAATAAAGTTGATCCGGGCCTGGTTCAGCCGTTCCAGCGCGGTTTGGAGCGCGGCGCCTTCCAGATCGGGGACGGTGATTCGGGCGTTTTCCTGGCCGCGGCTTACCACCAGTTCCATGACTACCTGTCCGGTAAGATCGGTTCCGGCGGAAGGATTCTGCTGTATTATCGTACCCGCCGGTTCTTTGGCGTACTGGTACATGAACGGTTCTTTTATCGACAACAGGGGAATTGCGGCAATGTCCGCGCGCACGTCGCTGATGTTCCTGCCAAGGTAGTTGCCGACCTTGTCCAGCGCGACCCCGGAACTGACCACAAGGCTAATCCGCCGTTCGGCTTTTACGACCGTACCCGCGGCGGGATCCTGTTCGAGGATCAGCCCTTTTTCTTCGGAAGAATTTGAAAAACGGAGCTGAATTTCGGGGTAGAGTTCCTTTACCTGGAGCTTGAGCAGGGCCTGGGTCAGTTCTTCTCCGGTTACGTCGGGAACCATTACCTGCTCTTTTCCCCTGACGGCGATAAAAAACACCGAAAGGGATATCATTCCCACAAACATCAGAAGCCCCAGGGTAAGGGAAATGAATATCCTTAGGTGATTACCCACATAGTCTTCCAACCCGTCCAGGTTAAAGCCGAAATTTCTAAAAGCCATTGTTACACATCCTCCGAATTAAGGCGGGCGCCTATAAAATCCCTCGCGCCGTTCAAAAAAGCCTGCCAGGGGAGGGCTTTTCTCGCCTGGTACTGCAAACGGGTAATTGCGAGAATCCCGCCGCCGGTCTGTATCAGTATACCGTTTTTTTTATCCGTACCCAAGACCCGTCCAGGAAAGGTTCCCGCCGCGGACAAGGCCGAAGGGCCCCCGGTCCCGGCGGCAGGCGCCACGCCGGTGAACGGCGCGGCTTCCAGTATAAACAGGATCTGCCCGTTGTGGCCTGTCCGGGCGAGCGGCCAGGACGCGTAAGCCCGGATCATCGCGTCGATTTCTCCGGCGCTCCTGTTCCAGTCTATTATCCCGGAATCTTTGGTAATAAGGGAACAGTAACTTGGCTCTCCTTCCTGGGGCGTTCCTTCGGGAAAAGGTTCCCCCCTTGAAAGGCCCGCCGCCAGGCCGGACAGCGTTTCGGAAAGCAGCGCCGCCGCTTCTTCGCCGATCCGCTCGCTTAGAGAGACCGCCGTTTCCCTGCCGGAAAGGGGGATTTCCGTTGACGCGAGGATGTTTCCGGTATCCGTTTCCAAGGCGATTTTTTGGATACATATCCCCGTTTTGGCGTCCCCCCGCAGTATGGTTTCCTGGATCGGGGAAGCGCCCCTGTACGCGGGGAGGAGGGAAGGGTGGATGTTGATTCCGCCAAACGGGAAAACGGAAAGGAATTTCGGACCGAAGATCCGGCCGTAGGCGAAGCTTACCAGGAGGTCCGGCGAAAGGGCCGCCGCCGCCTCACGGGCTTCCGCCTTGAGGGTTTCCGGTTTAAGTACCGGCGGAAGCCCGTTTTCGATGAAGACTGCCGAGCGACGTTCGGCAGCGGCGGCTACCGGCGTCGGCTCGGCCCTGCCGGAGCGGCCTTTGGGCTTGTCGGGGTTGGTCAAAACCCCGACAAGCTGCCATGCCGGCGCGGTTCCGGCCTCGCGGGTTCTTTCGGAAGGCGCGGCCAGCAACTCAAGGGACGGCAGGGCTATCGCGGGGCTCCCGGCAAACAGTATCCGCAGGGGCCCGGAACGGCTTGTTTTTTCCATTGTGTCTATTATTGTTCTGATAAAAACGGAAAAATTCAATTGCCGGCAAATTTTGTTTTAGGGCTTTTGCAGCTTTACCAGAACTTTTTCCCGCTTTGTTTCCGGCAGCCGGTCTATAAAGAGTATCCCTTCCAGGTGGTCGTATTCGTGCTGAATTACCCTGGCCAGCATCCCCGAGGTTTCAAGGGTAAATGCCCTGCCGTTTTCATTCCAGGCTTGGATTTTGACGCTTTCCGGCCGTATCACGTCGGCCCAAATTCCCGGCACCGAAAGACAACCTTCCTCGTATTTAACCTGTTCCTGGCTTGTCCAGATTATCGTAGGGTTGATAAATACCCGCGCGGTATCCCCTTCCGCATGGGTGACAAAAATACGCTTAAGGAGGCCTATCTGGGGCCCCGCGAGACCGACGCCTTTTTCCTTCCGCATCGATTCTATCATTTCCAGGGCGGTTTTCCTCAGTTCATCGTTTATATTCTTGACCGGCCCCGCTTTTTGGCGCAGCGTAGTGTCGGAATAGGCCTGAGGATTGTTTTCAAAACATAAAACCTTCATACTATATTATTAGTATATTCACAAAAAAGGCGTACGTGAAGGCCCCGGAAGCGGAAATTGTACCGGGGGCGACAGGGGCGTGGCAAAGGGCTTGACAAAAACCTTAACATGCGTCATTAATTCGCAGAATTGTTCCGGTTTTTTTAAGAAAACGCCGGATCGAGAGGACGCGCCGATTACCCGCACGTTAATCAGCGCTGCCCAAAAACGCCAGATTTTGAAGCAGGATGACAGTATGAAAAAAGAGTTTCTCGAAAAAATAAAAAATTCTCTTACCGCTTTGAAACAGGAAATCATCTCCAACCTCATAGCCAGCAGCGAGGATTTTAAGGAAATTGTGGAAGGGATGGATCCAAAGGATATAGCCGACACCGCTTCGGACGATATTGACAGAAAAATGATAGAAGCCCTGGGATCGCAGGAACTCAAACGGCTTAAACTCATTGATTCCGCCCTTACCAGAATAGAGCAGGGCAAATACGGCATTTGTATCAAATGCGGAAAACAGATTCCCCAGAACAGGCTTGAGGCCATTCCCTATGCCCTTATGTGCATAGACTGCAAGACCGCGGAAGAGCGGAGGAATCGCTAAGGAAGTACTGATTTATTCGAAAGCGAATAAATCAGCGTTGCCCCAATGTTCTGTTCGAAGTAAAATGCCGAAACGGTAAAATCTGTCGTCGCTGGTTATCGAGAAAAAAAATAGGTGAAGATTTCATCTCTTTTCTCTCCTTTAGGGTGTATCGATAATGTTTATTTTCTTGTGGTTAGTACCGTATACGGAATTGCCGGCCGAGACGGAAACAGGCACGCCCCAGGCGGCCGTATAATGGCTCACCGTACCGGAGGGGACATGAATGGTCAGCGTACCGGTACCGGTAAAGGAAAATACGTTTTCACCCAATGTGGGCCAGGGCGCGGCGTCTCTACCGAAGGTCAAGTCGGTCAAGGCGGTACAGGCGGAGAAGGCGTAGTCGCTGATGGTAGTGGCCGCCGGGAGGCTCACCGAGGAGAGGGCGGTACAGCCCGTGAAGGCGTAGTGGCCGACGGTAGTGGCCGCGGGAAGGGTCACCGAGGAGAGGGTGGTACAGGTGTAGAAGGTGTAATTACCGACGCCTGTTATGCCCGTACCGCTCACCTCCGTAAGGCCCGTGAAGTACCGGAAGGTGGAGTTAGGATAAACGCCCGCCTTAATGCCGGTGGCCGCGTCGGGCAGGACCAGGGAAACGATGTACCGCTCCCCGGTATCGGCCACGCCGGGGTTAAACTCTGTGCCGCTCATCGTACAGGCCGAAAGGTCCAGTTCTACGTCCTTGCCCGCCGCCTGTATTTTGGCAAGGAGGTTTGTCCAGTCGCTTGCAAGGTTAAGCGCCACCGGCAGGGAGACCGGGGCCGGGGCGGCGGCAAGGTAGTCCTCGATGTCCGACATGTCGGTAAAGATTACTGTCACGGTCACGGTATAGGTTGCGGTGGATCCGTCCTCGGCGGTAACGATGTAAGTTACGGGGTTGGTAAAGTTCCGCGCCACGCCCAAAGCGGGGTCGATGCTCGCCCCGGTATAGGTGATCGTCGGGGTAAGACTTGTTACAACCGTACCGTAAACCGTGACGGCGATTTTTTTAGCCGCTTCGTCAATAGTCACTGTGGCCGGGGGGCTGATACTGTCGAAACTGAACGCGGTGATCGCCTTGGCGGAAGCGGGCGGGCTCTCTTCCCTCTTGCCCTCGTAAAAGTCCTTAAACGAGAGGTTATAGCTGTCGCATCCGGAAAAAAACGCTACAAAGAGAAAGAAGGCCAGGGAACAAAGTTTCCGTTTGACCGCAACCCTGGTAGGGGGGGGGGTGGGGGGTGATTTTACGGTACAAAGAATTACAAGCGTCCATCAGGGAACCTTCCTTTTCACATCAATAATATAACCCGAAATTTTGCCCTTGTCAACAGGAAAAATCCGCCCCGCAGCACTTCAAAGTTTAACTATTTCGAAAATCCAAAAGACGCCTAAAAAATTTATTTGGGGGGCCTGTCTGCTGGTAAAACATGGGGCCCCTTCCACATATTTTATCAGCAGACACCCCGCGTTGACTTTTATGAGCGTCTTTTGCCTTATCGTGAACTTTGAATTGCCGCCGTCTTATACCAAACAAAGGCATCCGGCAATCCATATCGAAGGGCACATACGCCAGCTATAGTCGCGGGCCGTTATCGGGGTATAATTGACAACCCCACTTCACTCCTCCTCACTTTTTTATCTTTTTCGACTTATTCGACTTCGCGGTTATTATTATCATTCTCAAAATGTGGGTCAAGTTTGCGCTCTCCGCGGCAGGGAGAGTCGTTTTGCGTATCAGGGCCACAGGTCCTGCAGCGTAACCGGACAGCCCGGCAGCGCCGTAACCGGGATTTAGTCGTTTTCGCCCGCGACGCTAATTATGTAGCGGTCCTTGTCCAGGACGTGGATTTCCACCGTCTTTTCATCGCCGTCCACAACCCAGTATTCTTTTACCCCGGCGGCAAGGTATTTTTTAAATTTCAAAAGCATTTCGTGCCGGGTGTTGGAAGGCGACAGTACTTCGACGACCATATCCGGCGCACCTTCACAGCCATCCTTTTTGATTTTGGAAGGGTCGCAGATGACGACAATATCCGGTTCCAGGAAAGTGTCGTCGTTAAGATCGTCACGGGGGAAAAGCCTTACCCCAAAAGGCGCGGGAAAAATTTTGCACGGTTTCCCCCGCAGAAATTGCCACAACTGTCCGGCAAGCTGCATGACGATAATCTGATGATCGCTGGACGGCGGGGCCATCATGAACAATTCACCGTCGATGATTTCCGTCCTGACAGGTTCATCCATTTCGAGAATATCCGCGTAGGTATAAAATTCTTCTTCTTTGAGAGCCTCCGCCATGTTTTACATTATACAGGCCCGGCTGTGAAAACACAACGGAACGCGTCGCGGCAATTTTCAGTTTATAGAGGCTCTTTCAAAACTTCAGTTTTGAAAGAGCAACCACTGAAAAAAGCAGTTTTGTAGGCCGTAGGCCGAAAAACTGCAAGAGCTTCGGCAAAACCAACCGGGTTTTGCAAGAAGCTCTATATTCCGAAAACGAAAAAACGCCTGCAAAAATGTATCGGCGGGACGAGGGACGGTATTTCTTGCCTGAGCCTTGACGTTTTTCCGCTTCTGTGTTAGAAAAAAGTCATGGTACGACAAACGGTACTTTCTACCGAACCTGGTTCTACTTTTTTAAAAAAAATACCGCTAAATAGCGATCTGGTGCCAGACTTGGCACGGTTTTTGCTCTCTCTCTCTCTCTCTCTCTCTCTCATAATACTTACCTTTACTTATATTTAAGCTTTTTCCAAAACCAGGTTGGGTTTGGAAAAAACGGCAGAATTTTCCGGTCCGGATTCTTCCGTAAACGGTGTGTCCGAAAAGACACGCCGCCAGAGGATGTAGAATCCGCGAACCGCCTGTCACGTACACAGGGTTTTTTCAAAATCCGATATTTTGAAAAAACCCTGTTTTTTGCACATTTTTCTCCGTGCATCAGGTCCCGTTATCACCGCACTCCGCGTTGTGAAGGGGCCTCTGTTTTTTTATAAGGAGACATGCATGAACAGGAAAAAACACGGTTCCGTTATTGCGGGACTCCTCCTGCTTGGTCTGGTTTTTCTGTGGGGCTGCTCAAGTTCCACGGAACCGCAGTCGGGTCCGGATCCAGTTGCGGTAACCGGTGTAACGCTGGGTATCGAGGGCGGTAATCTCAATATAGTTGTCAATGCCGCCAAACGGTTGGTGTGGGTTGTCAGCCCCGCGGACGCCACAGTCAAAGGGGTAACGTTTAGTTCCGGTACCGAAAGTGTCGCCACGGTAAGTTCCGGCGGACTGGTAACGGCAGTATCGGCGGGGAACGCGGTGATAACGGTTACTACCGACGACGGCGCCAAGACCGCCACCGTGAATGTTACGGTTGTCGCGGCGGAGAAGTCCTTAACGGGTATCTCGATTACCGACGGCCCTACCCTGACATTGACCGGGCCGGAATCGAAGACGCTGGGCGTTACCCTTACGCCGACAGACGCTACCGACGATATTGTCTGGTCGTCAAGCGATGGCGCTACAGTTGCGGTAAACAGCGGCGGTACGGCAACCGCGAAAAAGGCGGGTACGGCGACAATAACGGCCGCAAAAAAAGAAAGCGACGGTACGTCTAGTACAATGGTAAAAGCTTCCATTACGATAACCGTAGCGGAACCCCAAAAAGGCATCAAAATAACGGGTTTATCGGCAATGAACGGTAAGAATGTTAACCTGTCGATTTTCGATAAAAATTCCCTGGAAGAAATTCTTGTGGATACTGATGATTATATAGCCAGGACCCAAGGTACGATCTCCGGCGGTGTTGTAGATATGGTATTGGCGGATTCGGGCAATAATCCATGGACGGGAACCGGTAATTATTTGGTTAGTTTTTCAATAGACAACAAATCCTACATATCAAACGGTAAAGTGTCTTTTTTGTTTGCCAAGGCCCGGCCGGAACTTTCCCTCGGTAATTTTAGCGAAGTATCCTCGGGAGGAGGAGGAAACGAATCACCGGTGGAACATCGGGGAACATGGAAAAAAGGAGACATTACGCTTACGATTATGGCTACTCAAATCAAAGTTTCCGGCGCTGGCTGGGCTAATGGGACGTTCCAAATAGGAGGGGTTTCTCCCAAGTCGGAGTATTATCACTATTGGTATTACAACGATAATACCGGGATCGATGATCCATTCGGTATTGATTGTAAATTGAACGATGGGAAACTTTTTATAAATGACAAAAGTGGTCCAAGCGAACTACATGGTACCTGGACAAAACAAGCGGGATCTGGGCCTACCGGCAAATCCATCACGATAACCGGTATACCCGGAACGGGAAACGGTAAGGGGTATCAGTTGGGCCTTAGCCTTGATAAAACAACCCTGTTTCAGGGATATTCTGTCGCCGGTGTAATGGGTACAGTTTCGGGAAACGCGATAACGGGAGAGTTACAGAGTTATGGGTCTTTCAACGCCGGCACGTCCTATTATGTCGGAATTGTGATTGGTACCCAGACTTCTTATTCTAGGTATGTATCGAAGACTACGGTGTCTTTTTCAGGTGCTACCACCTCCCTTTCCTTCAACGACTTTGACGCCGCCAGTACCGAGCCGTAATGTAAACGCCTGGCGGTTTTCCGCCAAGCCTGTCCGGTTTCCGGGCAGGCTTTTTGTTTCCGCCGGAAAGCGGTTACAGCGCCTCTTCCAGCCAGACGGCCTTTCCGTCCTTTTCGCGGGCAAGACGCGGCGCCGTGGTATAGCCGGCGTTCAGCATCGCGGCCCTGGCTTCCTCGTAGTGGCCGCCGAGGTGTTCGGCGCTGTGGGCGTCCGCGGTAATGATAACGGGAATGTTTCGTTCTTCAAGGAGCTTAAGGACGGCCGGCGAAGGATACGGCTCCAATGTACGGCCCCTGTTCATGCCGCCGGTATTTACTTCAACGACAAACGGAAAAGCCCCGTCTCCGGGCGAACCGGGGCTTTGCCCCGCGGATATGGCGCGGGATGTATTCGCGCGGCGGGCGGCAAGACAATCCGCCGTTTCCAGAAGCCGTTTTTGATAGCCGGGATCTTCCGGGGAAAAAAACCGGTAACGCCCGTTGTTTTTCTTTACCAGATCAAGATGGCCGGCAATATCAAAACCGCCCTCCCGAATCATGCCGCGGTACGCGTCGTAGTACGCATTGTAGAGCGCCGTTCCGTCGCCGTCAAAAAGATCCTTAAAACCGGCAAGGAATTCTTCGTCCGGGGCGTCAACGGTAAACCCGCTTTCGGGCGAAACCACGTAGTGTACCGAACCGATGATATAATCCAGGGGAAGGCTTTGATAGTCCCTGTCCGACGGTCCGCAAAGCCCCTGTATATAGTCGACTTCAAGACCAAGAAATACATCGAGCGTTCCCCGCCAGCGTTTTTTTGCCGC
>JAIROH010000074.1 GCA_031257595.1 Treponema sp.
GGCAAAAAACATAATGGGATAAAGGCCGAAAAAGATCGTTACAATACAGATAGCGTAACAAAGCTGGTAGCGTTTTGTTTTGGTACCCACAAAAAGCAGAAGTACCGCGAAGACAGCCGTAACGGCGCAGGCTAGGGAATTTGCCACCGCCATCCCCGCCGCCAGGTCATAAATAGAGACAAACAGGGAAATAAAGAGCGCGCTAATAGCCAGGACATTAAACAACCTCGCCCGAAACGGCAGTGCCGGGTCAAAGAAAACAGTATTCAGACGCCGCAGTATTTTTTTCACGGTTTCCCCCTGTTTTAATTCTCTCCCGCAAACCCTAGCTTAACCATAGAAACGCTAAAGGGCAAGGTAGCATTTCGTTGTTTGCGGAAATTTGACATTTGCCGCCGGGGATACCCAGTGTTTACGCGCAGTTCCAGGGCGGGAACCTTCAGGAGGCTGCCGGCGAGGATAAGGCGGGTTTCCGGAAGGGACAGGACCGGGCCTTCAAGGGGGATAATCCGGAGACGGAGCAGAACCGCCTGTTTCACCCTGACCGGAAGCGGCCGAGGGGCGGGCAGCGGCGGGCCGGCCAGGACAATACAGTACACACGAAGAACATATGCCAAAGGAACACCAGAAATATGTGTCCTGGAATAAGGAATTATGATGTAAACATATAGTATAAGCAGCTAAATTTAAGTAGAGTTAGGGGTTAAATAAACATGATTATAAAAAACCTTCAAAAACCGGTGTTAAAAGCATATATAGGGCTTCTTATATATTACTGTTGTTCGGAAACTTCGGTTTCCGAACAACAGCCGCTTGAAAACGGCAAAATGCCGAGCATTTTACGAGACTTGTTCGATAGCCAACCGGGTTGTCGAACAAGTCCAATATAGTAATCCGGAGAATTGACTTTTTTGCCCGTTTTATGGTATAAAGAATTCTACTTTATCGGGCCTTTAGCTCAGTTGGTTAGAGCTGCGGACTCATAATCCGTAGGTCCCTGGTTCAAGTCCAGGAAGGCCCAGGACGTAATTTGTTGTAATATAATGAATTAGCAAAACGGTATTTTTCAAAAAACACGAGCCGGGTAGCATCGTGCACTTATCGTGCATTTATTTTTCCGTCCGATAGGAGGATGATGCTATGTCCCGATCCCAAAAACCTTTCACGACGCCAAGACGAAACGATACCAAGACCTTTCAGATAACGATCAGTCCCTCAAGCGGCCTGCCCTGGCGGGTTTGCCTGGAATGGCGCCGCAGGAGCTTCCGGGACTTCCCCGATGCCCTCGCCCAATACCGGAATCCCAGAACCAAGGCCGCGGCGGAGGCCGGCGCCTTCGCCCTTGTTGAATACCTCAAGAAAAAGCAGGAAGAAGGCGCTGGCCAGCGGGTCCGTACCGAGGATGTCACCGTCGGCACCTGGATAGAGAAGTTTACCGCCCTGGAGACCAGCCCCCGGACCGGCATCAACGCTTCCCGGAACCGGCCCTATTCCCCACATACGGTGGATACCTACCGGGGCTATTATACCGCCCACATCAAAGGGGACCCGTTTACCAAACTGAAAATGGCGGAGGTAGAGGAAGAAGACGCCATGGAGTTCGTTACCCGGTTGTCTGTTAAAAAACTAACCGGCGGCAGGCCCATGGCCGGAACGAGGACGTTTGCCGGAATAATCATCTTTGTCCGGATGGCTTTCCGGGAATACCAGCGGAAAAACCGCAAGTGGTTTAATCCGCTGCAATACATTGATTCGCCGTCCATTAACCGTGGTGCCCGGGATGCCCTGCCGGAAGACGAGATGCTCAGGCTCTTTGAGCCGTGGGTTCTTGAAAGCGCCATGGAACTGGCGGTTTGCGCCGCTATGTTCCTGTCAGGTCTCAGACGGTCGGAGATTTTCGCGCTCAAACCGGAATGCCTGGACTGGCATACCCCGAAAATCACCGTAAAGAACGCCTGGCAGAATTTTAATAGAAAAACCAGGGTATTAGGCCCGCCCAAGGGGAAAAAGGAACGGAGCGCCCCATTTGACCCCGTTCTGCAGGAAGCGATAAAGAAACTGTGGGAAGAAAACGGCAAGCATGAATTTGTTTTTAGTTATAAGGACGGTACGACTCCGGGGCCTTCATGGATCAAGGGCAGATTCAGGAAATGGTTGGACCGCGCCGGGATCGAACCAGGGGGCCGGAAAATTGTCCCCCACAGTTCCCGGCATTCCCTGGCGTCCCTGCTGGAAGAAAGGGGGGTTTCACTCAGGTATATTCAGGAACTACTCGGGCATTCCGATTTGAAAACCACGAAGATATACCTTCATTCAACGGAGAAGACCATCAGGGATATAGGGAAAAAAATCACTGAGGCAAGGCAACGGAAACCGGAGGAAAACATAGTCGAATTCAAAACATCATGACCTCTGCCGGTTTTCTCACGTAAAAAAGGCGGGTCGATATAGAAAAACGCGTCCGGCATATCCCTGCTTCGGATTACCCGCAAAGCATCGCAACATTCGATTTGCGTCCGCTGAAGCCTTATCGCGTAATTCTCGGTAAAGGACTCCCGTTTGTTACGGTCGCCGAACCTTACTAAACCGGGATGATCCGGAGAAACCGGAGTACCCGAATAACGATAAATCCGACAATTGCCAGAGCCAGGGCGATCATGATTGCTAAAAAAAGATTACGTTGGCCGCCCGCCTTAGCCAGCTTCTCCTTTGTTTCTGTCAGTTCTTCTTTTACCTCAGCACCGGCGGCTTCCCGCTTGTCATGCTCCCCAGACAGGGCCGCGTTGATTTCCCGTTGCCGGGCAAGCTGAACATTCAACCGCTCCACGTCTACCCGGGTTACGGCAGCCTGTTCAGCCAACACCCCGGCCTCAGCCTGAGCAACCGATACCTGGCGCAAGAGGGCGCTTTTCTCGACCTCCCCCAAGCCGGACCCGCTGATTGCCGTTTCGACACCGGCAAGCTCCTTGACTATCCGGCCGGCCTGTTCGTCTACCAGATCAACATCAGCGGCTATAGCAGTACCGGTTATGGCGATTTCGGTCCCGGCTTGCTTTGCGTCTCGCTCGACTGAACGGTACTCTGAGTCATCGTGGAACGACGGTCCTGTATGACACCCCACACAGAACAAAGCAACAAGACAACCAGCAAAATAATCAGACAAACACGGTTTTCTTCGCACATTACTGCTCCCGCCTGTCCAGCGCAGGCTGGTAATATTTTGACCTCTGCCAGTTATCCGCTACGTTGGCTCCCTGGAAAAACCCGCAGGCTCCCACGATCCCCGCGACTACGGCGGGTCCTATCGCGGTTACCGCTTCCGGGGCCAGGCCGAGGGTAAACCCGTATATCCCCAGGAGTGAGACAATCCCCACAATAAAGGCGTGCTTCTTTTTCATGTTTATACAGCCTCCCTGGGTTGTTCTATAATTACAGCTTCCAATTCGCAATTTTCGCATTGGCTCCTGTCGGTCTCCCGGTATTCGCACAGACTGCAAAGTGAGAAAACTTTTTCTTTTGACGGTATCCGTCTGATAAGAATTCTTTGATACGTGTTTTTTCCGTTTACGGATGGTTTGACTGTACCGATTATTTCAAACTCCAGGCACATACCCTTTTCTATTTTCATCCCACCCTCCTGAATACCCGCTTTGACACTATCTTCCCGTACCGTACCGTCATACTGTCGTGCAGGCTGTCCCAATCCGGCAGCCGGAAGTGCCCGATAACAGCGCCGGTCTTCGTCCGCTCCCACCGGTCTACCACATACTCCCCCGGGGCTGGGATGTAGTCAGGGTCGGCCTTCTCCACCGTCCAGCGGCCTCCGGCAAACATGGACAACAGCGCGGCCGGATTTTCCACGAAAAAATTGTTGTTGTCGTCCGGGTTATTTTCGTTGTAATAAATGTACCCCCGCTCTATCCCCTGATAAAGCGCGCTGATGAGGTCAAGATTCCGCCTCCGCGCGCGCTCGGCGATTTCAAGAATGTCTAAGGCGTAGCAGGCAGCCTCGCCCGCTTCCCCTAAAAGTGTCTGGATTCCCGATCTCATTTTGTCTCCAAAAACAGTCTCAGTATCGCGGGGATTTGGGTTAAAACCGCCCCCCCGATAGCCGTACCGATAAGCATGATAGCCCTCCCGGTAAAGGTGTCCCACATTAAGGCTTTTTTTTTCATGGGGGCTTGTTCCAATTTATTAAGCCGCTCCCAGTTTTCTTTGATGTGTTCTTGGTTTTTGATATGCTCTTTCATAAGCTGATCCACTTTACGTCGAAAGCGGCTTTCCGAGCTTCCTCGGCACGGACTTCCCGGTCTATACGTTCAAGCAGCACCTCTATCTTTTCAAGACGTTGTAGTATCGCCATAATGTTTTCGCTTTCTTCGTTCATGGTTCCTCCGTATACCGGCAATATAGGGCATCTAAAGTGTTTTAACACCGGCCCGGCAGTGGACGCTGCCGGGTTTCTGCTATGCGGACAGCGCTTCGATCTCCTGCCGCCATGCCTGGCGCTGGGCGATCTTATCCGCGTACTCTTCCACCGTGGCAGAGCCTTCCGCAATCTTGGCGGCGATGTAATCTGTCTCCGCCAGTTTTTGCTTCAAGATAGTGATCCGCCGCACGTTTTCTTCGGCCTGGATTTCGGCCTCAAACTTACCGAGAACAATTTCGCCATCCACCAATCGGGCAAGGCCGCCGGCGGCTTCCCATTCCGCCTCGGTGACAGTCATGTCAGGGGTGCTGATACCGTCCAGGGCTTCCATCGCCTCAAGGTCCGTGTGGGCGATTACTATTCCGTTCTTTCGTATTAAGTAAATCATGTTTTCCTCCTGGTTATTGTTATGCGCGTTTACGCGATACAGAAAGCGGGGGCGCAGCCAAAAATAGCAGACGCATCGGCGCTGTGGGCAAGACCAATGGCGCCGATATAAGCAAAATCGGCCGCAGACGCGACGGCAGGAGAACATTCCCAATGCCAATCGCGAGCTCCATTATATCTCTTACACCGATACGTGGTCGCCTTCTGGTATATTGGAAAATGCACCTTTAAGCCGTCATCATAAGAAGGATCGCCCCATGCGCTTTCCCCGAGAATCTCATTCTCACTGGGAAGAAACAGGGAACAGGTCAGCCATGCCCAATTTACCCCGGATGACGGCCTGGTGGAAAGCAACCGCCTGACCGGGAGGATATAATCTCCTATCTGGGCTTTCAGGGCATTCAGAAAGGCCGCCGTGGTTACGGTCGTTGCCCCGGCATAATCCCCGGTTCCGTCGCCGTTTGCCCCTTCGAGAAACGCCCTTATTTCCGATGCCGCGTAACCGCCTGTATTGTCATTGGCCGGATTCATGCGTTTTTTCAGGGGTATGTTCCTGAACGTAAACAGCAGGTGATTCTTTGTGACTTCGGTATCCCCGGCCTGCTTATATGTATTGAAACCGCTAAGAACTATGCGGTTGTTCAAATAACTGGCGTTCCATGCCTGTCCCGCCGTGCCGCCGTTTTCGGCGGGGATAGCCGACAGGTTGATACCGTCAAGATAGTCCCCTATCATAAGGCCGGAGAAGTTCGGGGTTCCGGTTCCGTTGCACAGGGTTCGTAGCGCCGCCATAGCGGACGGAATAGACGAAACCCCCAGCACGTTAAGGAGGTTGCGGCCCGTGCCGTCCACCATATCAGCGTGAGAATTGAGGGTGTTGAAGTTGGCGGCCTCTATCTGGTGGGCGTCATAAATCCCCTGCTCTATCTTGTTCATGTTCTCGACGCTGAACGGGGTCCCGGCCTGGGTTACCGCGTCCGGGGTGTTGGCCAGGACGACCGAAGTGGACGTTTCCGCCGACTTGGCGAACTTGTTCAGGCCCGTCCCCAGCCGGGGGAGCCAGTTTGTCTTTGTGTATGCCATAGTTATCTCCTCTAAAAAAATTATTCTATTTCGCTTCGCGGATCGTTCTGGTAAACCACATCCGCGCGCGAGCCAGGCTTATCCAAGCAGAGACAATAGTCCGGGGTCTTCTGCTACCCATAATTCTGCAATATTAACGGTAATGGCCGGATATTCTGAGGGACGGCCATTTACATATACTGCCGCGTAGATATTAACAACAGTACCGCCGGTAGACAAATTAATATTCTGAGTAATATTAGGCAATGATGTTGAGTTACTATTAATGAATGTTTGATCATTGACAGTTATTTTATAATATATTCCGCTAGCAGCCGTTCCCGTATTTTTAAATTGTACTTTGAGTCTAGCCGTCCCAGTTGCTACTGTCGTAATACTTTTTAAGAGGTTATAATATGGTTCCGTAGGAACATCCAAAAAGACCGGGGCTGGAGGGGATACAACATTATTACTTCGCAGTAAATAACTACTACCAGCGCTAACGGATCCTGTGACTATTATATTTTTCGCGTTCAGCGTCCCGCTGAATACCGCGTCGGATGCCGTCAGCCGCCCGTTTTCCAGCTTGAACCCCCTGAGTCCTCCTGACGGGTCATTGTCAATAACGGCGTCCCCGTCTCTGGTAAACCTCGGCCCCCCGAATATCGCGCCATGCCGCCCATCATAGTCCTGTATTTCCAGCAAATTACTCGCGATCCGCTGAATCATAGCCGTTTTCGCTACCAAATCCCGTACCAGTATCGACATGAAGGTCCCGTCAGGCGCCCCTTCAGTCAAGTCCATAAGCGCCGCTACGCAGGGCTAGCGCATATAAAATTGTATCTCTTTATATTACAAGGAATTACAAAACTGTAGGCAAAACAATTTGTATTAACTAATTCATTATCCCATAAGGAATTATAAATTTATATGCGCTGGCCCTGCGCCGCTACGTAGGGGTTTGTATCAAAGTTCCCGTTGCCGTCTATCGGTATCGCTTCCCAACCCGTACCGTTCCAGCGCATACAATAGCCTTTCTGCCAGGTATCCACTGTAGTACCGACATAGGCAACCCAATCGCCTTTCTCGGCGGTAATCTCGCCGCCCAGTTTAAGCGTTACCTTCCCGGTGTTCCCGGTATCGGCGATGCTCGTAACCCCCCGGTAGCGCGGCGCGGGACTTCCCTGCGGCCCTGTATCTCCGTCTTTCCCGTCTTTTCCCGGTGTTCCGGGTGTACCCCCTCTGACTTTTGTGACGCCAAAAACCGCCTCGTAGGTCTTCCCGTGGTACGCCGCCTTTACCGTGATGCTGTTTACGTCGCTTAGCTGCGCCGTGCCGGATACCGTTATCAGCCCGTATCTGTCTATCGTCACCCCGCCGGGCGCGCCGGTAAGCGTCCAGACAACCGGGTATCCAAGGGTAGGATAGAAGCCCCCCGGCATGGGATCGAACAGGTTCCCCGGATAGTACACGATGTCCACCCTGGCCGCTTCCGCTACCTCCATCGCGGCGTTTATCTCCAGGGTTCCCTTATATAGCATCGCCTTGGCCGTAAACGGCAGCCCCCGCAACGGGTTCCCCAGATGATCGCACTGAATCACCTCGTTGTCCGGTAAAAGATTAAGCGTTATCGGGCTTTCCCCGTCCAGCGTCTTGCCCACGGTGAACATGCGGGTATAGGTAACGTCCTTGTATACGGCTTTAACCTTGATGCGGTTAAGATTACCCAGGGCCGCGTTTGAAGCGACGGTGATGGTGCCGTCGCTCGCGATACTCACCACGGAAGGCGGCGCTTCAAGCGACCAGGCCGCGCTTGCCGGCGTGGTACCATCGTACAACGCGGCCTTCGTGGTTAAAGGCAGCGCCCCCGGATAGGGGACGCCATAGGCGTCACAATTAACGGAAGTGTTCTCGTTTTCGATGTCAACAGTTATGGAGTTATCCCCGTTGGTCCCGTTTGTCCCGTCGGACAAAACGGGAATACGCTCGCTATCAAGTAATGCCTGGCCGTCATAAAGCCTGAACTCTATCCAACTAAGTGTTCCCACCGTAACAGGGCCGGTATAAGCTGTTTCCGTGGAAGACGCCGAGGTTATATATTTCAGGATTTTGTCCGACGGAACGGGGGCGTTATTCCCGACAATTTTTTGCTGGGCGCAGTTGATTGCCTCAGGCGTGTTGTTTCCCGCCGCGTCCCGCTTGATCACGTTCGCGCCGGGTAAAAGCTCATATACCGTCGCGCTGAACCCCTCCAGGGTTTTGGTTATCGTGAGCATCCGGGTATAGGTGTTCCCCCGGTACGCGGCCAAAACCAGAATATTGTTAGCCCGTTCAAGTTCGGCGTTTTCGGCAACGGTGATCGTCCCGTCCTGGGCTATGCTGATACCCCTAGCCGCGGGTCCCAGATACCAGAACGGGCTTACTCGTTCCGTACCCTTGTAAAATACGGCTTTCGTAACAAGCGGCAATTCGCCGGGGTAAGGCACGCCGTAGGAGTCGCAGGGGATAGACGTGTTTTCATTCTCGATGTCGATTATCACCGGGGCTTCCCCGTCTTTGACTTTTACCAGGGTCAGGACGGCTGAGTATTCCACGCCGTCATAAAAGGCGCGTACCGTGATTTCCGCCTTGTCTTCCGGCAATTCGGCAATGGTGATGATCCCGTTCTGATCGATGCTGCCCCGGGATATGTTCCACTGTACCGCGCGTACCGGGTAAAAGCCGTCAAGCATGGGATCGAAAATATCCCCCGGGTAGTACACGATATTTTTGGCCGCGACATTGGCCTTGAACGCGGCGTAGGTTACCGGGGTATTGCCGTTGTACAGTACCGCCTGGGTAGTTACCGGCAGGCTGTAGGGTTCCCCATATTCGTCAGCCCTGACGGTGATATTCTGGTTGGCGAGGTCGAGATATACCGGCGCCGCGCCGTCAGCCAGTACCGGGACGCGCTCTTTGTCCAGAAGCACGTCTCCGTCATACAGGCGGAACTCGATCCAGTCCCAGAGGGGATTTACGGTTATTTCCTCTGTATAGGGCAATTCGTCTGCCTCAACAGTCAGCCTGGCGGGATAAAAATCCCCGAGCGCAGGCTCATACGGATCTCCCGGATAATGGAGTATTTCAAAAATCGCGGAGTCTACAATCACTTTGAACGACGCCGCGTACCTGAGGGTTTTATCCGAGGGGACCGGCAGGCCGCTGCCGGTTATCGACACTTGGGCGCATGATATTCGGTATGGCTCGGTTACGCCGTCGTACACCCTGATGACCGAGGCGCCTGGCTGTAGTTCGTAGGTTTTTGACGGCTCCCCTTCGGAAAGAACAAAGACCCGCTCGCTGTCCAGCAGCGTCTGTCCGTCATAAAGCCTGAACTCTATCCAGTCCCAGGCCACGGCAACGGGGCCGGTGTAAGCTGTTTCGTTCTCGTTGGCGGAGGTGATGTATTTGATGGTTTTGTCCGAAGGTTCCGGGGGGCTGCCGCCCGTGACGACCTGCTGGGAGCAGGCGATCTCGGACGGCCGGGCTTCCCCGGCGGCGTCCCGCACGATCATGGGGACGCTTGGGACAAGATGGTATACCGTGGCGGGGGGGCCGTCGGACAGTACCGGTATCCGTTCCCTGTCCAGGAGGGTGTCCCCGTCGTAGAGACGGAACTCTATCCAGTCCCAATCGCCTACCGTTACCGGCTCCGTGTAGGGCGTTTCCGTCCCGCTTTTTGACGTGGCGTATTTCAGAGTTTTGTCCGACGGTACGGGCGGGGAATCCCCGGTTATTGCCTGCTGTATACACGTAACAGCAGGCGGATCAATCACGCCGGTGTTATAGCGTTTAATCACGGAAACGCCGGTTAATAATTGGTAAATTGTCGCGGGCAGGCCGGGATCTCCGGGCGGGCCTATAATGCTTTCGTTTACCCGAAGCGACCCCGCTGTTTCCTCAATATGTTTTACCATCTCGTTATATTCATTGATACCGATAGCGCCGTATTTATAAACGGGATTTCCGACGGTAATTTCGCGCTTGTACAACAGGGCCGCCGTATCGATGCCGCTGTCGTCCCTCATGAAGGCGACAATTCCCACGTCAACCAAATCATTCAGACCGAAGGAGTATTCAAAATCGGAATACAGGTTGTCGGCGGCTTTCGCGTCGGCCAGCGCTCCCGCCGAATCAGCGTCAAACAGACAGGTGCTCGTATAGCTGTCCCTCGTTACCGCGTCCCCGGGGACCGCGATCTTTACTTTGCTGGACCGTATAAGCGCGTCGCCTCTTATCTCGAAGTACCTCAGATACCGGGTGCCCGCATCGGTTATATCGCCGTTTTCGTCGTAAACAGGGGCGGCGTTGTTTTTGAACGCTATACGGGCTCTGCGGCCTTCAAAGTGCTGGACGTCGATTGAGATGTCCGCGTCGGCGTCCCATTCGACGATGTGGTTCTTGGAATTAAGCAGACTCAGGTCGTCGTTTTTTAACCGTGAAGTCCGGCTGTTGTACGGTATGTCAAGCCACTGCGAGTTGTAAGTCTGGTAGATCTCCTGTATGTCGGAATCTTTCGGGTAATAGTCCCCGGCCGCTATGCCTACGCCGGGAAACGTCCCCTCCTCAAGGGACGAACTCACGGACGGCGCGTCGCGGTATAAGAGCGCTCCCTTTATCTCGGAAGTTTTCGCCCATTCTATTTCCACCCCGTCCGTGTACCTGGCTTTTTTCTGCCATGCGAACGGAACCACGGTGCTTTTATTGCCGGAAACGTTTATATCGACAGCAAACTGTTTTTTTGTCCACGGCCTGGTGATTATTTTGCCGTTCGCGTCCGTTGTAAGCACGTACAGATATTCCGAGAGCAGCGTGTCGAGAATCGACCGGTAACTGTCCTGCCCCCGCGTCAGGTATACGCACTTCACGGGGGCCGGAACGGCGTCAACCGGCCCGATGTCGGATGGGACGTATCCTGCTTTTTGGATAAGGGTATGAAACAGCGACCGGGCGGGAGCGGCGGGATCGCAAACCGGGTAGTCCTCGTAAACAAGATCTTCCGTGGTTTTTTCGTCAAGGAGATAGGTGTTGTCGACGGCTTCCAGGCGTATGTCTCCGAGATGGTCGTCCCTCTGCTGGGTGAAGCCCGGCTCCATCACCCCGGTAAAGAGGGCGGCGCCGGTTTCCCTGTTTGAAATTTGTACTTTTATGCGCCGGTTGGTCGATTTAAGCAAATCGGCGAAAGGGCGGTCGTGTTTAACCTCCATAGACGCGGTGTCAACACAGGACGTTTTATTCTCGTTAAACAGCTGGTTGGTGATCGACACGGACCCCGCGCGCACGATGCCGCTTATGTCTTTCCGGGAGCCGTCGGGGAAGGTTAACAGAACGGTTACGTTTCTGATCATATCCTTCCCCTTCTGGCAAGCGCTTTCCCCGCCTCCTGTAATTTCACGTACAGGTCGTCGACGCCGTATACAGGCGCGTTGATATTAATGACGATACCCTCCCCTCCGCCGGGGCCGTAGAGATTTGGGGACCCGATGGGCGTAACCTGTACCCGCTCGCGGCCGCCCGGGTTGTCTCCGACAATCATCGTCTGGGGGCCGCTGGTGATAAAATCCGCCCCGGCGGCGGCGCCCTTCGGCCTTACGGTCGGAATAATGGGTGTCGGCGGGCCCCAGGTGTCCAGTTCCGATTCTATGTGGGGGTTTCTGTTGTCTTTCGTGAGCTCGGCCGCCCAGTTGGCAAGCCAGGCGGTATCAAGGCCGACGTTTGTTTTAAGGCCCGCGTATTTTTCTACCAAAAGGTTGTAATCATACAGCGCGTCAATTATTTCATTTATTGATTCCGCCGATTCTATTTTCTCTAACGTTTCGTCAAGGGATTTCTGGGATTTCATTAGTGACTCGAAGACTTGACCCTGTTCATATCCGCTTAGTTTACTATATTCATAAAAATCATAATAATCTTTATAGGTTTTACCCTGAAGCCCTTTGGCCTTTTCCGCGACAACGGCCAGCGTGTCCGTCTTCGCTTCCTCGAGCCGTTCCGGCGCCTCCGCTATCCATTCCTCGGCCTTTTCCGCTTTTTCAATTTCGTCTTCTTCCGCGCCGATTTTTGCGTTGATCGTGTTTCGTAGTTCGTCCCCCCTTCTTTGAAATTCTTCCGTGCTTATAATATTTCTGTCCCACAGGTCTTTTAAAATTTCGTATTCCCTTGAAAACGTTTCCTCAAGTTTGTCGATGTTTTCTTTCCGTAATTTTTTTTCGTCTTCCAGTTGCTGTCGTATGATTTTTATGCGCTCGGCGGCCAGTTTTCTCTCCGCGTCGATGACCGGCTGCATGATATACTTGTCGTAATCAACGCCGGACGAGCCCCCTCCTCTGGCCCCAAAGAGTCCGCCTATAATACCCGATACGCCCCCCAGGGCGAGCAGGGCAATCCCCGGAGCGAACTGCCCGGCGATAATCAGTTTCAGCCCGGCGGCTATCGCGAGGGAAGAAGTCTGCCTGATTATCTCGGCGGCAAACTGTTTTGCCGCCTGAAGCGCCGCGTCGGCCGCGTTTGCGTCGTTCGCCCACGCCTCGCCGATGCTTTCAAAGACGTTCTGGATACCTCCCGCCAGCATCATCTGGTACTGCTCTTTCAGGGTGTCGGTGAAATCTTCAATGATCGCGGCCGCTTCATCCGCTTTTTTAAGCTTTTCCAGCTGGTCCATGTAGTCTTCGTATGCCGTTATCTGCGCCAGCAGCGCCCCGTTGGCGCGTAATCTTTCAACGCCCAGTTGGCGCTCCGACTTTCCGTAGTTATCTACGGTCGTCCGCGCTTCTTCCAATATTCCGTTTACCGTTTCCTGGTTTTTCTTTTCCTCGTCCTGTCTTTGCCGTACCGCCGCCGTAGCTTCGGCGTATCTTGACGCCTCGGCCGCCGCCCGCTTCGCGGCCTCGGCTAACTGGTCGTAGCCTATCGCGCTACGGAACAGCAGTTCAGCCGCCTCCCGCGCCTCGTCGGTTTTATAAATATCATTGTTCTGAACCAGCGCGGCCATCACCCTCCGGGCGGTGTTTAACCTGTCCTGTTCGGTGACTGTCTCCCCTATGAGGCTTTTTTCATATTCCATCACGCTGATCTGTCTGTTGTACGACCGCAGGGCGTCGTCGAAAGACTTTCCCGCGTTTTGCTGCATCTGTACGGCGGCTTCTTCTTCCTGCCGCGCCGCTTCCGAGATCGGAAGAGCACACGTCTG
>JAIROH010000133.1 GCA_031257595.1 Treponema sp.
GTTCAAGCCCCAGGATGATCGTAATTTCTTCGCCGTATTGGGCGTCCAGATGTTTTGA
This sequence comes from Treponema sp., assembly GCA_031257595.1. GTDB lineage: Bacteria > Spirochaetota > Spirochaetia > Treponematales > Breznakiellaceae > JAIROH01. The sequence goes on from JAIROH010000133.1 coordinate 59, forward strand.
CGCAAGGCGCGCCGGATTATCGGCGGGCAGGAAGGCGGTCATGTTGTTGTCCATCCGCGCCCTGGGAAGCTGGGTCGCGAAAAACACGGTGATGGTGGCGATGACTCCCACTATCACCCAGGGATATTTGAAAAATTTCTCCAAGATAACACTCCTTAGTAATTGAACTTGTTTCATCGACCCGAAGGTTCGCGCCGGCCGGGTTTTAGACAAGCTCAATTGACGTTAGAGAAAGCATACTATATTGCGATTAACAAAAAGTAACATTTATACTATTCTTATATTGAAACCTAACAGTATGTAATATTCTGTTGGATTTCTTGACATAATCGAATGAAATGTAAGATGGGAGACGCGATGAAAAATGCGGATATCAGGGTTCGGTTTACCCGGAAAGCGCTGCAAGACAGCCTTCTTGCGCTTATGAAAGAAAAGTCTATTCTTGACATCACGGTTAAGGAGATTTGCGGGACCGCCGGTATTTCCCGCCCGACTTTTTATACGTATTACAAGGACCAATACGACCTTCTCCGGCAAATAGAAGAACAGACGCTTATTGAAGCGGAAAAAATTATTTTTTCTCCCATAAACACGGCGGGGAAATCAGGCGGACTGGAGGCTGCCGTTATTTTACAGGGGCTGTTGCAGTACATTGCCGATAACAGTAATTCAATTCAGGTGCTGTTAAGCGAAAATGGGAACAGTGGTTTTCAAAAAAAATTTTTCCGCAGGGGCGCCGGGAATATACGGCGGCTCACGGAAGCCGCCGGCGTTGCATCACAGGATAAAGCGGCCAGGTATGGTTTCGTTTTTATGATAGGCGGCATGCTCACGCTTGTGCAGGAATGGCTTAAAAACGGTATGGATGCGCCGGTACCGGAGATGGTAAAGGTCCTCATCAGGTTCACAAGGGAGGCGCTGGGGGAACGAGGACTACACTAACCAAGGCTAAGGCATCGCATCTCCTGATGCCTTCCCAAAACTTCAGTTCTTGGGACCAGCTCTATCAATAGCGTTTTTTATGTAAGCCATTTTAAAGATAATAGAGGCTCTTTCAAAACTTCAGTTTTGAGAGAGCAACCACTGAAAAAAGCAGTTTTGTAGGCCATGGTATAAAAATTCACTTTCGTGAATTTTTATACGTTTTTATGCACAAGTGCGACAAACTGCTAGGATCATGTCAAAAGAACACAGGGGTGGTATTAACCCCGCCGCCCCCATATAGTCAAGCCGCGCTCCATGGCTATTGCGGGAATGTGCGCCGCCCTGGCAAAAAATTGACATTTCAAAAAAGTCCCGTATAATAATACGCATGATAAAAGGTATTGCGCAGTTTATTGCCGCGTTGAACGGCAATCTCAAGCGGGGACAAATCGCCTCCGGTTTTGCCTGGGGCGTTCTTCTTGGCCTTGTACCCGCGGGTAACTTCTTCTGGATAGCGCTTTTCGTCGTCTCGTTCTTCTTCCGGCACCACCAGGGCAGTAAAATTCTCGTTATGGCGATAATCAAGGCTCTAGGGTTTGCCATTGCTCCCCTTGTGGACGCCCTGGGCTGGGAAATTCTCCATATCGAAAGCCTTCAGGAGCTTTTTACCACGTTGTACAACATGCCTTTTGTTCCGTTTACCGGCTTTAACAACACCCTCGTAGCGGGAGGCCTCGCGGCCGGCATTGTACTCTGGATTCCCGTTTATTTTCTTATCAGGCCGCTTGTCCCCATTTACCGGAAAAGCCTGGGACCGAAGATTAGAAATTCAAAACTGGTACAAAATATCACCAAAATTCCGCTAATCTCCTCCATTCTTTCTACGGCCCATTCGATACAGGAAAAAGCCGCTCATTTCAGTTAGCGCAGGGAGAAATATATGTCAAAAAAAATTCCAGGCATGTTTCGCAAGCCGTATTCAGAAAAACGTTTTAACAAAAAAATACTCAAATTTATTGAACAGCCCGGTGACAAAGAATTCCTCGTTTCCGTCTTTGACCTTCGCGACGGGGTGTATACCCTTAAAGCCGCGTCCCCTCTGGGCGAAGAAGCCTCCGCCGAGGAGAAGAAGGCAAGGGACAGAACGGTCAAGCGGCTTACAGTTCTCGCCAGGGCGATAAAGGTAAACCGCCAGGGCGTGGTAAAGCTCCTTCCCCTGACGGCGTTTGCCGTTCTTGTTACCGGCCTTGTGGTCTTTTTCAGCTTTTTCATGGATCCGGTACTTGAGGGTCTTTTGGAAAAGGGGCTTGAAAATGTTTTTGAAGCCCGCTGCGACGTAAACAAATTCCACCTGGGACCGCTCCGCTTTCGTATCGGCATAGAATCGGTAATTGTGGCCAACCGCGACGAGCCGATGAAGAATCTGTTTGAAACCGGCAGGCTTGAGATCAGGCTGAGGCCCCAGGCGGTACTGCGCGGCAAAGTTTATATTGAAGAACTGCGGGCGGACAGCCTCCGTTTTGGGACCTCCCGTACCGTGTCCGGGGCATTGCCCGAATACGCCGCGAAGATTGCCGCCCGGCGCGAAAAGCCGCCGGCCCCGCCGATCGTGGATCTGTCGAACTTTGACGCGATGGGACTCCTTAACCGGGAATACGACAAGCTTGCGTCACCCAGGGCGTTCGAGTCCGCCGTATCGGCCTATGACGAAGCCAGGGCCCGCTGGGAAAACCAGTATACCAGGGCAAACGAACAGGTCGCCGAGCTGCGAACCGCCGTTCAGCCTATCCTGAATATCAACATCAACAATATCAGAAGCGTGGAAGAAGTGACAAAAATCGTGTCGGACATAAACACCCTGGCCGGTTCGGTGGAAAACGCCCGAAACGAGGTCAAAACCATTGTCGATGGCGTTCAGAAAGACATCGGAACGGCGCAGAATCTCGAAAGAACCGCCAGAGAAGCCCTGCAGAGCGATATTGATCATCTCAAGTCGTACCTTGATCTTGGAAGCGGCAATGCCCTTAAAGCCCTTGAGCCTTCCATACGGGAGATACTTTCCGATGAAATTGAACAGTACATAGCCTATGGCCAAAGAGCCCTCGAGGCGTTTGAAAAGATCAAGGCCCTGCAGGCCCGGATTCCCAAATCGGAACCCACGCCCAAAAAGCAGGTTTTCCGGGGCAGGAATGTCGCGTTCCCGACCCAGGCGTATCCGGTGTTTTATCTGGGGGAAATGGCTTCGGACTTTACCCTTGGCGGCTGGAACTGGGGCTTTGACCTGCTTGGCGTCAGCTCCGACCCGGATCTGACGGGCAGGCCCACGGAGCTGAAACTGGCCCTTGCCGAACAGGGAAGCTACGGCAGGACGGCCCGCTTTGACGGCAGCGCCGATTTTAGGACCAATGCCCGGCAATACTTCAGCGCCGCCGTTACCGGAGACAATTTTCCGCTGGACCTCAGGGGTGATTTAAGCGCCGTCGGTATCGGCGGCTTTTCCGGGAACGTCGGCTTTAGCGCCAACCTTTCCGGCGGCAGGGGCGGCGCCGCTTCGGGCGGGGGAGGCGTTGACATAGACGAACCGCGGCTTATAGATCCGGAAGGAACGATAGCCGAAGTAATTGCGGAAGTGTTAACGGATCGGAACAACATCAACCTCGCCGTACGGTTCGAGCATAATCCGGGAGAAGACGACATTTTTTCGGTTACTGCCAACATAGGCGAGCTTATCTCGGCGGCCCTGCGGCGCGCCGCCGAACGCTACATCCGGCAGGCCGAGGCTGCCATCGAACGGGCCATACGGGAAAAGCTTTCCGCCTACCTGGACGAAAGATGGGTTTCCCGTGAAGACCTGGACTCAATTTTCGCGGCGGTAAAGGGAGACCAGGCCGCCATCGACAGGCTTAAATCATCCCTGGAAGAAAAAAAGAACGAAGCCGAACGGAAGATCCGCGGAGCCGCCGAAGAAGCCGTAAAAAAGGCGGAAGAAGAGGCAAAACGCCAGGCGGAAGAGGCCGCCAACAAGGCGCTGCAAAACGTACTCCCCGGGGGGATCAAGCTGCCCTTCTAGTGTTTTGTCCTGGACAGATATAGACAAGACCCTCTTCTGTAAGCAAAAGCCCACTCTGATGGTTTTGGCAAAAGCAAAATATGAATACTGTCAATATCCATGCCGCCGGGGTTTTTGGCAGGTACACCTACGAAAAAGCGGCACGGGGTGTCCGCAAAAACCGGGCCGGACTTGTTCCGGAACGGATTTTTGCGGACAGGCCCCCCAGACTTTTTCGTGTGCCTGCCTCGATAATCAGCGGCATGGATATTGGTTTGTTGGCATTTTGATTTGGACAGAACATTATAACTACACATGGCGGCTTTCCAGCGATTTTAGCGAGGTAAAGCCGGGATCGGCGTTAAAGAAAGCGTTTTCCTTTCCCTTTACCACAAGCCGCTTCTCTTCCGCCGTAACACTGTCTACGCCCTCGTCAAGGTCCCCGCAGAAGGCAAACAGGGTTCCGTAACGCAGGGTTTTTTGGCCCATTGCCGGGATAACCGTTGTGGCGGGATTCCCCAGAAGGCTTTTCTGGTTTCGGGCGTATTCAAGGCCGTTTGCGAACGCGGAAAGCGAATTTTCAAGTCCAAGACAGTAGCTAAGATCCGGGCCCCCTTCGTAGGGCGCCCAGGGAGTAAAGGGCCTGCCGCCGTACTGCATCCAGAGGTTGTTAAAATAGAGGATAATGTCGTCTTCTCCGGCGGCGGCGGGGCCGGTAAAGAAAGAAAGGTACAGCATATCAAGGCAGGGATTTACCAGGGAAAGCCAGCCGGTAAACGCTGTTTTGGAAATGGCCCCGGCGGCAAAATCGGTGTAACCGTTGGGGGCAGGCACTACCGACAGATCCGTTTTGCCGCCCCGCAAAAGCGGCGCCCTGGAAAGCGAACCGAATTCGGCGCCGAGGGCAAGCCGGGTCGTGGTGTCGAATTCGCTCCCCGGCGGCGGGGTCATCCAGGATTTTGCCGCGCCCGAAATACGGCAGCCGGGGGACAAAAAAGGGCTGCCTGTAGTGTTGTGCCATCCGGCGCAAATTTCAACATTGCCGGCGCCGCGGTTCCGTACCCGGATGCTGGTATAAAGTACGCTTTGACCGGGGAGAATGGCGTCTATTTTACTGAACGAAAGAGGCATTGCCTTATCGGGGCTTTCCATAACGGAAAGCGCCCACAGGGCCCCGCTGGCTTCATCGCTGTCGATGGTTACATGGCGCCATTCCTGATTCGCCGTCCAGCCGTGGGGCGGCATGTGGATACCGTCTATAATATGACCCGGCCCAAAATTGGGAATACAGGGGAATGAACCCGCCATCTGGTATAAAAGGTTTGCTTTCCAGAACGAACCGTGCGCCGCGTCGTTATAGGGTTTTCCCGAATTCGAGCGGAACCAGGGCATCCAGTGCGCGTTGATCCATTCGCCGTTACGGTTTCCGGAAAATTCCGGAATCATTCCGCCCGTGTCGTCGATCATGACCCTTAGGCTGTCGTGCTCAAGGACAGTGGCCGCCCGCTCTCCGATTTCAGTTACTCTTGAAACAGAACCGTTTATATCCGGCATAGTCTTCTCCTTGCTTCCTTAGAAAGAATATCCGAGTTTATCCGATAGTTCAATGTCCGCGTTCTCCAACACGGGGAAGGGAACCAAGAAAGTCGAGCAGCGGTTCCGTCCAATGTCCCGCGTTTTTTCCCTGTTCGACAAAGCGGCGGTAAAGACCCGCGATATGGCCGCGAATTTCCGGAATGTCTTCCTCCTTAACCGCGTCTTTTTCGGGAAAACCGCCCCCGCGGGAAAAAAGACCTTTTACGAAAATCTCCGCCTCTTCCGGAGGAAAAAGATCCGGATCGAAACGGCTCATCGCGTACATCGCCGCCGAAACGCAGTTGACGCTGTGCTGCTTTACATAGAGAATCGCCTGGGTAATGTTCAGGGCCTGCCGTTTTACCGATTCAAGTTCCGCGGCATACCTGTTTTGATCGTTCATGGAAACGAGTATCTGCCGGAACGCGGTATAGACCCGTATGGCAATCATCACATGGAGGCTGGGTATACACATCAAATGGGGATCGGCCATGTGGATAAGGAAAAAGCGTATCCCCTTGAGGTAACGGGGGCGGCGGGTGGTTGAAAAATTTTTCCGGTATACTTCGGCCGCAAAGACGTACAACTTTTCAATGGATCGTACAAATTCAAAGGCGGGCTTTGTCCTGTTCTTTCCGTAGTGCGCAAAGAGAAATCCGACAATCCTAATCCAGAAGGCGACAAAATCGAGGTAGATGTTTACCCGCCGGGGATTAAAGGGAATGCGGCTGTCCACAGGATGATCAGCCAGAGATACGGGAATACGTTTCGGAAAAAGCAGCGCCCTGTACTGCGGCAGGAAAAAAAAACGCAGTGCGGTAAAACCGCAGCTGACAAAAGCTTTTCTAAGCCGCTTTTTAAGGAGAGATCTTATTACGATTTTCCAAACGGATTCGACATGTAGAATTTCCATCCTAAGCCATTACTATACAACGGCTTTTTTTCAGGCGCAAGCGGAACAAGCTCCCGTTTTTGTACCGCTCACGTTGACGCCGCCGGAAAAAACCGGTATCTTGTTTTCATGCTTGGACCTCTGGTAAACGCCGCCGTTATTGTCGTCTGCGCCCTTTTGGGCCGTTTTTTGGTAAAGGGAATCCCCGCCAGGTTTGAAGAAACGCTTAAAAAGGGTATCGGCCTTGCCATCATTTATTTGGGAATACGGGGCGCCTTTGACAACAAGAAGGTGCTCCTTTTAATCATGAGCCTTGTCGCCGGCGCGCTTGCAGGCGAGTTAATCGACATTGACAAATGGATGAACCGCGCGGGTCTTTGGGCGGAAAAAAAACTCGGGGACGGTAAAACCGGAACGGCGGGGAATTTTGCCAAAGGTTTTGCCGCCGCCAGCATACTGTTCTGTACCGGATCGATGGCCCTTGTCGGTTCCATGCAGTCCGGCCTCGCGGGCAACCATCAAACCCTCTTTGCCAAATCCATTTTGGACGGATCCATCTCTATCGTATTCGGCGCCTCGCTGGGAATCGGCGTGGCGTTCGCGGCCCTTCCGGTGTTTGTTTACCAGGGCGGCATAGCCCTGCTTTCAATGGCGATACGGGATTTTCTTTCCCCGGATCTTATCAACGAAATGTCCGCGGTAGGAAACCTTCTTGTCGCCGCCATTGGCGTAAACTTTGTCGGTCTTTCCGAAGGCAGGGAAATACGGGTAGCCAATCTTATCCCGGCGGTTTTTGTCCCCGGAATTTATATGACCCTGGAAAGGCTTGTAACGCTCTAGGAGCCTGTTGCGCTTGTGGATATTTTTGCATACTTATGCAAAAATATCCCGATTTACGGGCTCCTTTGGCAGTTTGCATGGTATAAAAATTCACTTTCGTGAATTTTTATGCGGTTTTATGCACAAGTGCAACAAACTGCTAGCGTTCCGGCAAAATCAAATGTCGTAATGGGGGCAAAACCCACGGCCACGTAGTTGCCGACGGCGCTGCTTAGTGGGGCAGGCGCATGCGCCCGTATCAGGAAACCGCCGGATGCCTTTGCGTTACCACAGAACGGCGTCCGGCAATCTGCCGTGACGGGCGCATACGCATGTATCATCCCCGGCGACGTGGGTTTTGACGCTATTTGCTCTTTGATTTGGTCAAAACTATAAGAGTAAACCTTTATCTGTTGAATACGATCTTGTTGAAATCTGTATTTGTCAGAACACTAACGGGGGCGTTTTTTGAATATGCCCTTCAGGGGCAGGGAAAGGGCAAAGCCGCCGAAGATCACGATGAAACGATCCACAATGTTGATGGGGATTCGGGAAAGAATATTCGCCGCCAGTATGGGCGGGCCGCTCCGGAGAAGCCCTATTTTGAAGGTATCCTCCGGGCTGTAGTGCAGCTTTTCATTTGACAGGACATCGTAGAGGATAAAATCAAGAATTCCCCCAAGGACGCTCACCACCAGACAGGCGGCAATATAGAGAAGCAGGAGAACCGCCAGAACGCTGACAAACGAAGCCCGTCCCCCCGGCAGGTCCGGGGACGAAGCTCCGCGAGCCCGTGAAGAATTCCGCAGGCCCGGCTTTATAAGCCATACCAGCAGCACTTCCGCGATACTGCACAACACAAAAACCCAGGTGCTGCTGTCCCGAAAAAAAATGATCGCCGTCGTAAGAACCGCCACGGCAATTCCCGCTATCGGACCGGCCGCGAAAGTAACGGTGCAGGTAAAACCGATCGAGAAACAGGGGCAGCCTCAGGACAAACACGCTCAACGTGTTAAGGACATAATTCGCCCCCACCGCCAGGACGCAGAGAACCGGAATTCCCAGTCCCCTCAAAAGGCCCTTCGCATTCATATCAGAAAAGTATATCATGGGGCGTGTTTTTTTTGAAGGACGGAAGGAAAATTTTATACGCCGCGGCGATATTCGTTTCCCTGGGGGCCTGCGCCCGGCGGGGCCAGTCCGCCGAACCGCGAATTCAGGACATTATGGCCCAGTGGACAGCCGTTGAGCGGATTCTTTTAACCGCCGAATTTCCGGTTTCTCCCGCCCTGGCCGGGGAAATCGACGATTTTTCCCGTTCGGTGGACCGGTTCCTCGATTCCCGGATCTACCGTATGTACCGGTACATCCCCTTTTCCCGTGACCGGGGAGCCGGAGCCTTTCTGGCCCCTCCGCCGCCCAATGAACTGGAGGACGACCAATCGGTAAAGGATCTTGTAGCTTCGTTTCGGGAGGCGGCGGTCAGTACATGGATCCCCGCCTTAAACTCAAAATCAGCCTGGCCCCCGGCGTACACGGCAAATTTACCCGCCGGGAACGGGAGATCCTCACCATGATAAAGCAGAACTACCCGAACCAGCGCATCGCCGCCAGTCTTTCCATCAGCCTGCGGACTGTGGAAAACCACATCAGCCACATCTACCTGAAGACCGGCTGCTCCACCCGTCACGAACTCATTGATTTTTAGCACGAAAGCGGTCTCCCTTTTGCGGTTTTTTTCTTAATTCTTCGTTATTTCTCCATTTTTTTGTAAAATCGTACGTTCACACGGATGATTTATCCAAAAAAACCGGATACATTTTGTCCAACGTATTTGGTTTAGGGTAAGATCCGGGGAATTTTTCCGGTAAAGGACAGTGAATATGCCTGTAATGAATGTTGTATACCCTACCCCCGTCATCCGTTAAGTAGTCCTTTCGTTTCAAAAAATTTTCCTTTTTTCCACATACCCGCGGACTTCCGTTCCGCGGAATCTCTTTCCTGCCAAAACCAATTTAAGGAGGCAATCATGCGCATTTTAGCAAAGTTGTCAAAACCCCGTCCGGCTCCGCTCCTGGCGGCCCATTTTTCCCGGACCGGCTTCAATGCCCAGGACGAAACCTCCGGCGAAACGTCCGGCAAAAAGCAGGCGGAAACCGTGGCCGATGTGCGGGACGCCATGTCTTTTTCGATCCGCAAGATCGAGATCCTCCGGGCCCTTGTCCGCTTCGCGGAACCGGACCCGGACGCGGACCCCAAAAGCAGGCTGTTCCCCGATTACCGCCTGGCCATCAGGCTGGGCAATATCGGCATGAGCTTCCAGGCCCTGTACAACTGCGTAAAGACGCTCTAAAAAGAACCCGCCGGAACCCCGCACGGGGTTCCGGCGTCTTTGCGAAGTACCTGCCCCTATTTATATGCGTCTTTTCTATCTTCAATATTAATTATAAAAACAATAAATGCCGTTTCATCAATTTTATAGAATAACCTGTAATCACCCATTCTAAAACGATAAATTTCTCTATATTCTCCTTTCAATTTTTTAATATTAACACCAAAAAATGGATTATTTCCAAGAATTGGATATACATCTTCAAATATTTTTTTGTATAAAGGATTGTATTTTCTTGCTTTTATTTTCTTCAAAAATGTATCGGTTTCGGCTATTTTATATTTATCCAATTATTTTGTACCGCCCCTTTTTTACGTCCTCTATTCCTGCTTTTATATCTTTTTCAAAAGTCACAAGTTCATTCATTTCACTATCATCAACGATATTATTATTAAATATATAATTTATAGCCGCATATTCTATAAAATTGGAAATCGTCCGCCTGTCCCCATCGGCGGCCCTTTTAAGAGTATCATAAATATTATCTTCCACCCGTAAAGTTATAGTTTTACCCATGATAAATCCTCCACATTCAATAATATTCAAAATGCTTCATTTTGTCAAGCCATGTTCGTAGAACCCGCCGGAACCCCGCCTAGGGTTCCGGCGTCTTTGCGAAGTTACCGGACTTTGAAGAATTTTTTACCGCGAAGTCAAAAGGGAGACCGCTTTCGCGGTCAATCAGAAAGAAAAAGGAAGGAGAAAAACGAGGCTTTGTACCGGAATTGCGTCCTTTGCCTGGAAAAAGCTGGCGGAACTGACGGGGGAGAAAGACGCCAGGAAGGGACTGACGGCGGCCTACCTGTTTGAACTGTGGGCCAAGCTCGATCTCCTGGACGTCGTTCGAAGCCCTCAAAGACATCCGCATCAACGACCCGGTGTTCCGGCGCCCTTGTGGTTCATTTCTTGATTCTTCCTGCAATGTTTTGTCAAAAAATGTATTATTTCGATATTCCCTGTACCCTTTTTGAAACTCTTGTTCAAAAATTTCAAGATCATTTTCATTCTCTATATTTAGCAGGTAGTCACTAAAATTATTTAAATTGTCATATGAGGTGATTTCAAAATTGAAATTTTGAAATCACTACCAATAAAAAAGTACTTTTGTAAGGCCCGGAGGGCCTGAAAAAGTACAAAAGCCGGCTTCACAGGCTTTACGCAAGCGTACCCTTTGTCGACGGAACAAAATCCGGGTAACGGGGATCTATCTCCACGGCTTCCCGGATTGCCCGCGCGGCGGCCTTGAACAAAGCTTCTATTTTGTGGTGATCGCTCCGGCCGCGGAGTATGTCGATGTGAAGCGCCACGGCCGCGCTGTTGGTAAAACCCTGCCAGAAATCTTCAATGGTGTCGATCTGGAAAGACGAAGCAGCCTTGCCTTCAACCGCCGAAACCAGCGGAATGCCGGAAAGCCGGGCGTCAAACACCAAAAAAGGCCGGCCGGAAATATCCACCGCGGCCCTGGCTAACGTTTCGTCCATCGGGAAAAGGCAGCTGCCGGTACGGCGTATCCCGCGCTTGTCGCCAAGCGCCGTGGCAAAACACTGGCCAAGGACAATGCCGATATCTTCCACAAGATGATGCTGATCCACTTCAAGGTCGCCTTTCGCGCGAACTTCCAGGTCTACAAGGCTGTGCCGCGCAAACGTGTTAAGCATGTGAACCATAAAGCCAATCGGACAGTCAAGCTTCGCTTCGCCGGTCCCGTCAAGGTTAATCTTTATCGAAATATCGGTTTCTTTTGTCTTTCGGCTGATTTCGGCGCTTCGCATCATAATTCCTCCTGTTTGCCTATTCGGTAAGCGCGTCGCCTTTTTTACGGAGCAGGGTATTCAGCAGCAGGTAGAAAACGCAGGCCGAACCAAGGCTTACGGCCATCGCGATCACCATGCCCAGGGCGTTGTTTGAAAGTCCCGGCGCGACAAAGGACGCTACATAGGCGGTGGATTTTACGTTAAAGATACCGACGACAAGTCCGCCGAGTCCCGCCGCCGCCAGAGCCGCCGCAAAAAGCAGCTTCGACGAAAGCATAAACGGATAGGCCGCTTCCACATAAGTGCCAAAGGCCATGTTGATAAAGAAGCCCATCGACGCCGCGGGCCGTTCGCCGTTCTGCCGCGGCCTGATGATATTCGCCAGCGTAATCCCCGCGGAAACCATCACCAGGGAACACATATCCACCGCGCCGAGAAAACTAAAACCGTATTCTTCCATTTCGAGGAGGGCGATGGGAAGTATCGCCGCGTGATAAACCCCGGCCATGATTGCCGGCCAGATTAAAAGTCCGGCGATAAGGCCGCAAAGCGGCGCGTTAAAGGCCAGCGCCCAGTCAATCAGTGTCCGTATGCTGTTGCCAAACCACAGGGCAATCGGGGCGATAAAGAAAAACACCAAAAGCCCCGCCGCAAGGCCCGAAAGGCCGCCGCCCACAATGTTCGCCGTGGTTCCGGGCCAGCCTCTTCCCAGGACAAAGAGGATCAGATAATGAACGAAGATCCCCGCCAGTATGCCGCCCACAAGGCCCCCGAGTATTCCGCCGCCGGTGGAAAGGGCTCCGGCAATCACCCCGGAAACTATGCCCACCTCGTTAAGGCCGGAAATCTGCCGTGCCGCCACCGCCGCGATGATGATGGGAAGCGTATCCAGCAATTTTTGCTGTATGGTTTCAAAGAAACCGGTAACGGCCGCGTCCGGAGCGACCTTGGAAAGGATCTGCCATATCGCCAGGGACAGGGCGGCGGCAATAAAGCCCGGCAGGGACGAAAACAATATGCCCCGCACATTGATCCGGCCAAAGGGACTCCCCGAAGCGTCCGCCCCTTCAACGCTGCCCAGTACGGGACGGTACCTGTTACCGAAATGTTTTGCCAGAGCCACGGCGGCGGCAATCGCCCGTGTCCGGTTGGTGGTACCGGTGGTACCGGATGCGGAGATAATGTTAAGTCCCGCCGCTTTGGCCCGCGCGACCGAGGATCCTCCCGTACCGGCGGCGGGAATTTTTTCCCGTGCCGCCGCGGCCACCGCAAGGCTGTTTACCTTTTCCGGATCGGCGCTTACCAGTACCAGCGCGTCCAGTTCTTTTTTATCTACAGCCCCGGCGATTGTTTTATCAAGCGCCGCGGCCTTTTCGTTGATCTCTTTAAGGGTTTTCCGTTCCGATTCAACCAGAACGCTCCCTTCAACGGTCCACAGGGACGCGGGAGCGTCTTCTCTAATCCCGTCCATCGACTGGCCCGCGGCAATAAACTGCACATGGGTTACTTCAATCCCCGCCGCTTCAAGCTGTTTCTTCAATTCCCCCAGCAGCGCCCCGGGAGCTTTTCCTCCAAGGTTAAAAAGATTTCCTCCGCTGCTTCCTATTATTGCCGCTTTTTTCATGTCTACCTCCTATAAAACAAAATTAAGGCGCCACTTTTCGCAAATCGTATTCCACAATGTCGGATGCGCCGAGTTTTTTCAAGCGGGGAATAAGTTCCGGAACCTCACTTTTTTTAACGGCGATTTTTACCGCGTAGCCGCTTTCCCCGTACAGGGGAGCGACCGTAGGGCTTCGCATCGCGGGAAGCTTTTCCCCGCCCGAAGCGATTTTTTCAAAGTTTTCCTTGGGGAAATTCATTTCCAGCATAACCCTGTTCCGGCCTTCAAGTACAGCCCTGAACAGCATGGCAAGCTCTTCGATGCGGCCACGTTTTTCGCCGTCGGCAAGAGCGGAACGGGAAGCGACAAAACGGGTGGAAGACTCAAGCAGGCAGTCGATAATACGAAGGCCGTTGTCCTTGAGGGTCTGGCCCGAAGAAGTGTTGTCGATGATCATGTCGGCGTCATCGGGGGGGAAAACCTCTGTCGCGCCGTAGGTTCTTAGTATACGGTAGTTGTAACCCCGGGACTTGAGCCAGGTTTCGGCAAGGTTAACGTATTCCGTGGCGGCTACAAGTTTTTTTTGCCGAAGCTCCGCCTCGCTTGTCCCAACAGGGACGGCGGCGACAATGCGCACGTTGTCGAAGCCCAGGTCCAGTATCTCTTCCACCTCGGCGCCGCTTTCCCTAATCCAGTCGATCCCGGTAAAGCCCGCGTCGTGGCTTCCCAATTCAAGGAGCTCGCCGACGTTCTGCGGTTTCATGATCTTGGCGTCAAGCCAATCCGCAGCAAGGCTGGGCCGGTAGGTTCTGTCGGCAAGGCTTATCGGAAAACCCGCGTCGGCAAACAGGGATTCCACGTTTCCGAACATGCGTCCTTTGGGAATCAGTACCCGAAGTTTTTCCATTATAAGGCTATTCTTCCTGTTCGGGGGTTTCTTCCTCGCCGCCGCCTTCGGTTTCCGCTTCGGCCAGCGCGGCTTCCGTTCTCCGCTGTTCGAGGATCTCTTCCATCTGCTTGTCCAGATCCTGGCTGTCTTCGTCGAACAGCTTGACTTCCCGGTACCGTTTCATGCCGGTTCC
>JAIROH010000171.1 GCA_031257595.1 Treponema sp.
TATGGCTCAGATCCATTATTATAAACGGGTTGAAAACGGTATTGTCAAAAAAATAAAAGGCGGATTCTCCTGGATTGTTGAGCGGATTAAGGTTTTTTTCAGGGCGCTGGGGCGGCTTCTGGCCCGGGATTATACAATTGTTCTTATTCCCCATTCAGAAAAAAGAGTTTACAACGTTCATGTTAAATTTATAACCCTTTTTACCGGATTTTTTCTCTTCTTGGGCATAGCGGCCCTCTTTTTTCTGTACAGCGCCGCGGCGGGAAGCGCCCGGGGCGGTTTTACCGAACAGGACACCCGGTTCCGCGAAGCGCAGGCGGATATGGAAAGGCTCCGTAATGAAGTGAATCAGCTTTCCAGGGCGGCCCGGGGGTTTGAGGCTGTTCTTTCCAATACCCTTGCCATTCTGGGCGCCAACCCGGTGGCCGGTATGACCGGGGAACGCGCTTCGCTTTTCGCTCTTTCGGGGAGCGGTGATTTTTCCAGAGAAGTCGAAGATCTTCGCCAGCTTTCAGGGTATCTTTCTTCGGCTATGGAGCCGGTAAAAGAAATCGGCGACATACTCAATTCCCAAAGCGACATACTTTCGGAAATCCCCAGCATTTGGCCCGTCAGGGGGGGCATAGGACACTTTACCCAGTTCTTTGGCCGGACCCCGGATCCTTTTACCGGAATGCCCCACATGCATACCGGAATCGACATTTCCACATACCGTCAGGGAGACCCGATAATAGCCACGGCGGACGGCCAGGTAGCGCTTACCGCGTACGAGCCGAACGGGTTCGGCAACTACATTGTTATCCGGCATCAGCATGGCTTTTATACCCGCTATGCCCACATGCTTTCGTTCCGGGTAGAGGCCGGCCAGCAGGTAAAACAGGGCGATGTGATAGGCTATATCGGCAATACGGGGCGTTCGACCGGACCTCATCTCCATTACGAGGTGCATATCGGTTCCGATGTGGTTGATCCGTTTAAATACCTTAAAATTCGTCCCAGTCCCGCAAGGTAGAACAAATGGCCCATAGATCCCGAAGTAACAACAAAGATGAATTCTCGATAAATACGATTATAGGCCCGGGATCGTTTGTTTCCGGCGACATTAGTTCCGGAGGCTTTACCCGTGTGGACGGTTTTCTGCGGGGAAACCTTCACGCGAAAGGCCGGGTTGTGGTAGGCGAAAAAGCGCGGATGCGGAGCAGCATTACCGGAACCGTCGTAACCATCGGCGGGGTGGTAGACGGCAATATTTTGGCCAGCGAACGGCTTATCGTATTGTCGACGGCTCTTGTTTTGGGGGACATAACCACCCGGCGCATGGAAGCCGGCGAGGGCTGCCTTATCCACGGCAGGGTGCGGGTCTGCCAGGACGAGGATAACTGGGCCAGGGCGTCGAGAGAGTACCGCGACAAACGCCATTCCCAGGCCCGTGAAAATTTCGGCGGGGTTTTTCCGCCTCCCCTTCCGTGAACCGGCATGGCCAATATTGTTTTTCCGGACGGTTCGTCGCCGCTTTTTAACCCCGCCGCATACGGAGAAGCGAGCGCCGAATCCCGAAAAACGAAAGCGCCGGGAACATCCCGCGGGGAAAAAACGGGAAAAATAAAAAAGCGGCCTTTTGCGTCCCTTTTTGAAAAGGCCGGAACCGCGCCGTCTCCCGAAGCGTTTCCCGCGTCGGAAGAATCGCTCCACCTTCTTCTGGACGAGGTTCACAATTCCGGAGACGCTCTTTCCAAACGGCCCTTTCCGGAAGAAATCAAAGCCTACAAACAGGCGGTACGGAATTTTGTTAACTATGTGGTAGAAAACTGTTTTGACACCGAAGAACACCAGAGCGGGGCGAACCTTCTTAAACGGAAGAAATTCACCCTTGTTCAGGTAATTGACAAAAAGCTTGAAGAATTGGCGGCCGCCATTATGAGAGGACAGGAAAACCAGCTTTCCATTCTGGCAAAAACCGACGAAATACGGGGTCTTTTGATAGACCTTATGGAATAGGAAACAGCATGGACAATGAATACAATGAAATAGACGAAGAGGAATTTGCCGCTCTGGAAGACAGGCCGGGGGAAGAAACCTTTGACGACAGTGTCATTGTTCAGCCGGCTTCGGCGGAGCTTGAGCCTGACACCCCGGTATACAGACTCAGGCTTTCATATTCCAACGAAACCTTTCTTGCCGCCTACAAAGGCGAGGTTCTTGAACCCGGCGGTAAAGTGCTTGTTCCTACCCGCTACGGCAGAGACCTTGCCCAGGTGATGGGAAGGGTAAGCTGTTCGGCGCCGGAGATTGCCCTTATTGAGCGGCCCGCCACCGAAGAAGACCTCCACAAGGCGGAGTTCAATAAAAACCAGGAAAAAGAAGCCTTTGAAATATGCCGGGAAAAAATCGAGAAACACCGGCTTGAAATGAAGCTTGTCTCGGTACACTACCTGCTTGACGAACCCAAGATACTGTTTTTCTTTACCGCGGAAAACAGGGTTGATTTTCGGGAACTGGTAAAAGA
>JAIROH010000218.1 GCA_031257595.1 Treponema sp.
CTCCGTTCCGTCTCGATATTTCCCGGCTTTGACAAGGCGGCTCCGGATGAAAAAGAATCTTACCTCGAAGCCGCCGAAGTCCTGGAACGGAAGGGCCTTCTGAGCCTGAAATGGGAAAAACGCGGCGAGGGAGAACGGCTTAAAACCCTGAGCTGCGGGAACATGGGGAAGCTTTTTGAAGCGGCCGGCGGGAAGGATCCCCGTATCGAAGCCGAAGAAATCAGAACACTGCTCGGAAATAAAATTCCCGCCCCGGAAAACCTCTGTCCTGAAGGACGGGTTGCGCCCGTAAATCAGGCCGCCGGCACGGCTCCTTTTTTGCGCTACCTTTCGGAAAAGGTCTGTCTTTCCGAAATAGCCCGCGGGGTGGATGTCCGGGCCGTAGAGGATTTTGTTTGTCTTCTGGAATTTTTGTCCGCGCCCGAATCCAACGTAAACATCACGACAAGGGCTTTGTCGGTATTTCTCTACAACGATTCCAAGCGTCTTGAAAACCTCGTCGGCCTTTTCGGCCCTCTTTTGTCCCGTGCCAAAAAACAGGGGATACCCATGCCGCCGCTTTCGTTTCCGGAACGTTCGTTTCCCGATACGATGATTTCCGGAAAGATCGTTTTTGAGTATGGCGATAAAGATCCCCTGATAAACGCCGCGGGACTTGTTCTGGGTATTCCCCTTTCAAGCGCCGAAAAAATACGGGCCATAAGGACAATCGGCGCAAGCGAAGGCCCCTCCGTTTTGACGGTGGAAAACAAGGAAACGTTTTATGCGCTGGGAGAAAACCGGAAAGGCGGAGTTTCCCGCTACGACTGTTTTCTTTACACGGGCGGGTATCCCAACCAGGCCGCCGCCGCGATGATACGGATCCTCGCCGGTTCCGGTTTTTGTTTTTACCATACCGGGGATCTTGATCCCGACGGGATTCTTATTCTCCAGAACGTCGGGGACATTGCCGGAAAGGCCGTTACGCCGGTAAGGATGGACGCCGCCGCGTTTGATCGCTATCTTTTCTCCGCCCGGACACTTACCAAAACCATGCTCCGCCAGCTTGAAAAAATCCGCGGGGACACCAGGGCAATTCCGGGTCTTGCCGGACTCATCCGCCGGATCGAAGAAACAGGCCGCGGCGTTGAACAGGAGATCATCGACTATAGGGGATTTTAATTCCTTATCCCATAAGGAATTATGTGATACCGGCGAAGAGACTTGAACTCTTACATCCTCGCGGACAGCAGATTTTGAGTCTGCCGTGTCTACCATTCCACCACGCCGGCAAAAGCGCCGCGTCAAGCGGCGTTTATTGATCAATGTAACACGCGTCGGCGCCCGTAACAAGCATCGTTACCCGAAAATGGAGGCGGCCTTTAGGTCGCCGTACGCGCCGCGCCGGCAAAAGCACGCCGTCAGGCGTGTAACTAAATACTGTAACACGCGTCGGCGCCCATAACAAGCATCGTTACCCAAGAATGGAGGCGGCCTTTAGGCCGCCGTATGCGCCGCGCCGGCAAAAAGCGCCGCGTCAAGCGGCGTTTGTTGATCAATGTAACACGCGTCGGCGCCCGTAACAAGCATCGTTACCCGAAAATGGAGGCGCCTTTAAGCCACCGTACATCTCCACCTTACCCGAAAAGCCTTCTGCATTCAAGGTAGAAACGCTTCTCGCACGCCTCGCCCATCGAAAAACTTTTACGCGGCAGAGGGCCGCGTTCCGCCACGGTGCGAAAAAGCCCCTGCTTGTTAAACGGCGGAAGGAGTATGCCCGCGCCGGCCGACCTATGGGCAAGGCGGAAAAGCTCTTCCTCGCCGTGGATATAGTCAATCGAAAGATCCGGCCTGTCTTTGACAAAGCCGTCAAGCAGGGGCTGAACGCGGTCAATTGCCAACGGGAGAGGATCGGTCTCGGCAAGAAAAAGCGCCGCCTGGCCTGAGACGTTTTCCGGGACGATAATCCCGAAACGGGTCTGCGGAACTTTTTCCTTTACCAGAGAAAGCAGCTTTGGCCGCGCCTCGGTTCCGCCAAGCTTTTTAAGTGAAAAACCCGGCAGGGCCGCGAACAGCTTTTCCGTTTCTTCCGCCGCGGCGCCAAAAACAAAACGGTGTATCGGCTCAAACGCCAGAGCCGGATCGTAAAGGTTTTCAAGCTCGACCATTACCCAGCGGGGACCGGCCGAATCGCCAGGCGAAACAGGGCCGGCCCCGCCGTTTTGTTTTTTGTATTCGTCCCAGACGCCTTTTGCCGCGGCCAGGGAATGGTTGCCGTCTCCCACAGCATAGAGAAAGGCCGCGGACCCACCGGCCGGTGAGGCGTAACGGGAAAGCGAAGCCGCGGCAAGCCTTTCAAGGCCCCCGGCAAGACATTCCCAATCCGCCTCTTTATCCAAAAGCCAGCCCCGTACCCTGCCCGAATCGGACATAAGCGGCGTATCGTACAGCATCTCTCCGGCCCTGGCCCGCTCTCCCAGCGTCGTTAACAGCTTGTCCTGTTCGTCGTCAACAAGAACAAGAATGTGGGGCAGATCCAGCGCCGCGCCGCGTCTTACGTCCATGCGGACAGGCAGCCGTTCCGGGACGGTTCCCTCGGTGGGACGGATAAGCGGCGCCGCGCCGGCGGACCAGTCGTAGCGCTCGAGGTCAAGGCAGACAAGAAGGCCCTTCCTTCCGCTGTGGTACGGCGTATCCCGCTCCACATAAACGCAGCCCCGGCGGGACCTAAACAGTTCCTCCCGCAGGTACTTTTCCATGGTTTGACGGATTTTTTCCATGCGCTCCTTTTTGCCGGGATCCTCAAGAAACGCTTCGGGAAAGATACAGTGAAAGGCGGAAGGATCATCCCCGGCGGCGGAGGCAACGCGCTCCCAATAACGGCGATCCTGGGTAAACTGATCGCAGGCGATAACCGCCCACTTTGAAAGATCCGTTCCCGGCCGTGGCAGCAGAGGGCAGGGAACCGCCGTACCCAGGGCGGCAAGGCGTTCATGTACGGTCATGGCAGTCTCCTTTGTATGACGGAAATTATTGAGGAAAAGACAAAAAGGACGACGGCAGCGGAACAGATTATAAAAGCTCCATGAAGCGGATTCATGTCAAACGGGAAACCGTTAAGCGAAACGGTAAAACGAAACGGCATCGAATAATAGATGTCAACAAGGAAAGGCGGCGTTACCCCATAGACGCCGGTGAAAAAATAATCCGTTTTCCAGATCTGGTTGATAAAACTAAAAAGAAAAAAATACGGAACTATCCAGATCATGTTTGCCATGGCTTTTTTTACATCCACAACGATATACCGGGTAGCGATCGCGTAGACGCAGTAGCTGAGAAAGCTGTTGTGCAGCACCGCGGATTCGATCATCCTGTAATAGAAAAAACCATGGCCGAAGGATCCCGTTGCCGACGTATCGTCAAACCACGCGCCGATGATAAAATAAATGATTCCGGCGATTATCCCGAAACAGACAATGTAGTTGTCAAGTATCCGGCTTTTGAAAAAGTACCGGGCAAAGATAAAGAGCACCAGAATATTGCAGACATTAAGGGGGAGCCGCGCCTCGAAGGGAATATCGTGAAAACACAAAAGTTTCCATACCGTAAGGAAAAACAAAAGCGCCGCATGGACAAAAATTACGGCCTCCCTTTGCCGTTCCGATCCAAAAAAACGCGCAAGCATAAAAGCGCCGTAGATCGCGGTAATTGAAAGCATGCACGCAAGAAAGCCAAAACGGTTAAACGGATAATAAAAAAGAAAACTTATCCCCTGCGCCGCGAGAACAAGCGAAAAAAGGCCGTGAAAAACAAAGGTTTTACCGCCGGTTTTCCGGTACGCAAACAACAGGTAAACTCCGCTCCCCGCGATAAACAGCGCCGTTACCGTCCGGGACAAAATCGTATCTGTCATAAAGACAGTATACTACAGCGCGGGACGATTGTCACGTTTCCGGGATCAGGACGCCTGGTAAGGCGGCCTCTTCATTTTTTCCGCATTGAAGCGTATACTGTAACGGCAATGCGTATCGTATCATGGAACGTAAACGGCATACGGGCCGTAGAAAAACATGGTTTTCGCGGCTGGCTTGAAAAAGATTCTCCGGATATTTTGTGTGTTCAGGAGACCAAAGCCAGGCCGGAACAGCTTCCCGCGGAACTTCTGCGGCCCCTTGATAAAACCGGCAAGGCCTATCATTCGTACTGGATGAGCGCCAAACGGCCGGGCTATTCGGGAACGGCGATATTCAGCAGGAAAGAACCGCTGGAAATAAAACCTCTGGGAAACGCCGAATTTGACGGCGAAGGCCGGGTTATCCAGGCCTTCTATAGGGATTTTGTAGTCATCTGCGCCTACTTTCCCAATTCCCAGGACGCCGGGGCGCGGCTTCCTTACAAGCTTGCGTTCTGCGCCGCCATACTAAAGTACTGCAAAAAACTTGTCAAAAACGGAACGCACTTTGTCCTCTGCGGCGATTACAACATCGCCCACACCCCCCTGGACATTGCCCGGCCCAAGGAGAACGAAGGTAACGCGGGTTACCTTCCGGAAGAACGGGCCTGGATGGACAGCTTTACCAAAGCGGGTTTTGTGGATACGTTCAGGCATTTTCACCCCGGCGAAGGCGGACATTACAGCTGGTGGTCCTACCGGGCGAACGCCAGGGAGCGGGATGTCGGATGGCGGCTGGACTACCACTGCGTCGATCCGGCCTTTCTTCCCAAAATAAAATCGTCGATAATCAGAAAAGAAGTTGAAGGCTCCGATCATTGTCCCGTGGAGATTGTTTTATGAAACTCAAATACAACGCCCCCGCGGTGTTAACCTTTGCCGTCGCAAGCGCCGCGGTACTGCTTCTTTCAAGTACGATTATGAGGGGCCTTGCGGTAAACTGGTTCGCGGTTCCCGGCCGCGGCGGTTTCCGCCCCGGTGAACTGCGTTCGTGGTTTACCCTTGTTTCCCATGTAATAGGACATGCCGACTGGAACCACCTGTTTTCAAATTTTTCGTTTATCCTTTTGCTGGGCCCGATTCTTGAGGAAAGCTACGGTTCCGTTTCGCTTTTGATCATGATGATCCTTACGGCGCTGGTAACCGGGGTTCTCAACGTGCTGCTTTTCCCCGGCGCCCTTTTGGGAGCAAGCGGCATTGTTTTTATGATGATACTCCTCGCATCGTTTACCAACTTTTCCCGGGGCGAGATACCCCTTACCTTCATACTGGTACTGATGATTTACCTGGGCAGGGAAATTTTCAATTCATTTTCCAACAACAACATTTCGGAATTCGCCCATATCGCGGGCGGCTTCTGCGGCAGCCTCTTCGGTTTCTTCCGTACCAAAAAATCGTAACGGGCGGCTATTCCAAAAACCACTTCCACGCCGGTACGACCCTGATTCGGCCGGCGGAGCCTTTTTTGGATCGGACGTTAGCCGTAATTTTTATTTCATCCTGTTCGCAGAGGGTGATGATGGTTCCCTGTTTCAGCTTCAATTCTTTCATCGCGCAGGCAAGCGTGTTTATTTCCCGTTCGCGGGTTTCCCTCTGACGCAGGCTCGCGCATACCTGAATAAGTTCCCGTGGAAGCTGCCGGGCGGGATCCCCCAAAACAAAATCCACCTCTCCGCGGTCTTCGGTAAGGTAATACGAGATTTGCCTGAACAGCGGGTAACGGCGGCGCAGTTCAAGGTACACGGCCTGCTCCAGTCTGTATCCAAGGTTTTCCGACGGAGAGGCGGAAAAGGCAAAGGCAAGCCCCGGATCCACGGCGTACACTTTTTGGGGATTAACGCGGATCTTCTGCAGACTGTAGGCGTAAATCGGTACGAAAAAAACCAGAAACGCGTCTTCAAGGTGTGCGCAGATCCGGCCTGTCGTTTCCCTGCTCATCGCGATACGCCGCCCGGCAAGCTGATCGGAAAGGCGTTTTACCGACACAAGGTTCCCGTTGTTTCTTATAAGGGTGTGGGCCAGCTCTTTTACTCCCCGCGCGTTTGAAAGGCCGTAGCGTTCAAGTACGTCCCTCAGTACCACCGAGTCCAGGTAGCTTTGCAGAAGTCCCGTTCTTATCGAAGGATCATCCTGCATCAGGGCTTCGGGAAAGCCGCCTGTAACAAGGTATTCGCCGAATGCCTTTTCATATACGGAACGGTCCAGCGGTGAAGGCTTTGGGGAGATGCCGTGATAGCGCAGTGTTTCCTTAAAGCTGAACGGCAAAAGTTCAAAGGCCAGGGAACGTCCGCGGAATTCCGTGGCTACCTCCGTGGAAAGCAGTTTTGCCGACGAACCGGAAAGGAAAAGCTTTACCTTTTCGGTATCAATAAGCCTGCGGGCGAATTTCGCCCAGCCGGAAATTTCCTGAATTTCGTCAAAAAAGAAATACGCCCCTTCCCTGCGGAATTTCGGATAGAGCCTGAAGTAGCTTTCCAAAAGCTCGTCAAGCAGTTCCGGCCCCGTACCGTCATGGGAAGCAAGCCGGGAATCGTCAAAGTTAAAGTAGAGTATCCGCTCTTTTTGTACCCCTTCTTTTACAAGGGTTTCCATTTCCTGGAAAAGCCTCCATGTTTTGCCGCTCCGCCTCATGCCGATAATGGAGACGGCCAGGCTTCCCTTTAGCTTTACGGCAAGATCGCGGCACGTCAATTCCGGCAAAGGCCGCTCCTGCCATTCCCGGATAAGATCTTCCATGCTTATTATCATAGTAATGATTATATCACAACAGAATAATAATGCAATATGATATGATAACTTTTTATAAAAAGTTGTAATATTATACTGCAACTTTATTCGAAAGTCTGGTTTAATATCCCGCCCCTTGGTCCAAACTTGACCCACGGAATTTTTTAACCGCAAAGTCGACGACGGCGAAGAAGAGGAAAAATATTTACCAGGGAGTACACGCAGGAAAAAAGACTATCGGATTAGCCAAATCCCATAGTGGAGTTCGCCGGGTGCTTTTTACTTTTTATGGGCGGCGGCATGTTAATCAGTAACGACGTGCGACTATGGGCGCTACAATCCGCTTTAGCGGATTGTGCCAGCGTCCGGAGGACATTGACAGGCGCACACAGAAAAAAGGCGCAGGTGGGTGTCTGTGGAACCGGTACGAACCCCGCTTCGTACCGGTTCCACGGACAGGCCCCACCGGTTTTGTTATTGTGCGCCTGTTCCGGGTATGGACGCTGTGCAGTACAACAACCCGCCTCCGTTGTGCTATGCTTCTTTTATGAAGAAAGAATTTCTCCCCTATGACATAGTGCGGGACAATGCCCTGAAGCTTGCCTGTAAAATTTACGGCGACGGTTTTATGCCCGATGTGATCTATGTATCTTTGCGTGGCGGGGCCTATCTGGGCAATGTGATAAGCGAATATTTCAAGGTGATAAAACACCAGGGCCGGCCGGTTTACTATGCCGCGGTAGTCGCCCGCTCGTATACGGATGTGCGCAAGTCGGATCAGATCAAGGTTGAAGGCTGGACCTACGCGCCTGAACACCTGCGTATAGGGGACAAAGTGCTTCTTGTGGACGATATTTTTGATTCAGGGAAGACCATCAACCACCTTGCGGGGATTATTTTGGAGAGAGGCATCCCCCGGCAGGATCTGAAAGTGGCGGTTCACGATTACAAGCATTTTTTTGACAAGGATGATCAGCTTCCCGTTCAGCCGGACTACTGGTGCCGGAAACATGATTTGTCGGTCAATGACGAAGACAGATGGATCCACTATATGAGCCACGAACTGGTCGGCCTTTCCCCACAGGAACTGGAGGAACACTACTATAAACGGGACGGGGAACTGCGGGACGTTCTGTCCGTCCTTGAAAAACCGTGACATCGGCCGTTGAAGTTCCCGCGGCCGGAAGCGCCGGCCCGGCCTTCAATGCGGCGGTCTCCGGGACGGCAAAGCCCGCCGGCGGGCCCGGCGTAAAGCCCGGCCTGCTGGCGGGCCTGGATGAGGCGGGCCGCGGACCCCTGGCCGGGCCGGTTTACGCCGCCGCCGTTATCCTTCCCGAAGATTTCCCGCTGAACGTCCTTGACGACTCAAAAAAACTCGACGAAAAAAAGCGGAACGCGGCGGCGGCGCTGATAACGGAAAAGGCGGCCTGGGGCATAGCCTGGGCGGAGGCGTCGGAAATAGACAACATCAACATACTCCGGGCGAGCCTTCTCGCGATGAAACGGGCCTGGGAAGCCCTGGCCGAAGCCTTTCCGGGGTATGCCCGGACCGTTTCCCCGCTGGACGCGCCGACCGGTGAAGAATCCGGCAAAACCGCCAGGGGCGGCGCGGCGGGCCCGGCAGGGCAAGCCGCAACGGGCAGAGCCGCGGCAAATGAAACCGCGGCAGGCGGCGGGCTTACCGCGGTTGTCGACGGGTTATACTGCCCGGAACTCCCCCTGCCCTGCCGGGCGCTGGTCAAGGCCGATGCGCGGGTTCCCGAGGTGATGGCCGCTTCGATACTGGCAAAAACGGCCCGGGACAGGATGATGATCCACTACTCGTGGTTTTACCCGGAATACGGCTACGACAGACACAAAGGTTATCCGACAAAAAAACACAGGGAGGCGATCCTCCGTTACGGGCCCTCGCCGATTCAACGGAAGAGTTTTATGTTCAAGCCGGTTCAGCTCAGGTTGTTTTAGGCCAACGCCGATTAACGTGTGGCCAATCAG
>JAIROH010000254.1 GCA_031257595.1 Treponema sp.
CGGCCCAGCAAAAAATTGCCCCGCAGAACGAATCGGAATTGTACTGCACCAATATCCCTATCCAGAAAGTGTATCCCTATAGAAAAGGTTATGTGGTTATCTATCGCAGCGGAGCGAACCATACCGGGACGGTGTATATTCCTTTTGAATGGTTCCGCCGCGATGTGTTAAAAGCCGAGCTTGTCCGGATCGGTTATGGGAAAACCTGGCCTTGCATGTCGGTGTTTTACAAAGACGGGGCTTTTCATTCGGTGCGGCTTTATGTAAGCAGGTACAACAGCCACGAAAGCTGGGGCAATATCCCCTCCAACGTTAATATTGACGACCGTTTTGAGGGTCTTGAAACCCTGGACATAAAATACTGAGGTTTTTAGTTGATCGATCTTGATAAAATCCAAAAAGCCATCCGTGAAGAAAACCTTGACGGATGGCTTTTTTGTAATTTTCATCACCGGGATCCGCTTTCCGACGCGATTCTCGATCGGCCCTCAGGCCTGACCAATTCCCGCCTCTGGCTCTACGCGGTTCCCTCCGCCGGGGAACCTCTCGGATTGACGCAGGCTATCGAAACGGATCATCTGGACGGGCTTCCGGGGACAAAGAACACGTATATCGGCAGGGAGGAGCTGAAAACCCTGCTTAAACCCCTGGCCGGTAAACGCTGGGGGGCCCATTTTTCGGAAACCCTCAGCGCGGTTTCGTTTCTTGACGCCGGAACGGCCGCTTTTTTGGAAAAGGCGGGCCTTGTCCTGGTTCCCGCGGAAGCCCTTGTACAGCGGTTCAAAAGCCTTTTGGATTCCGGCGGCATCGCATCCCACGAACGGGCCGCCGCGGGGCTCTGCCAAATCGTGGAGAAGGTCTGGGATTTTATCCGCTCGTCCCACGCGCGGAAACAGGAACTCTACGAAGGGGATCTTCGCCGCGTTATGGAAGAAGAATTTGTCCGGCAGGGCCTCGTCCGGGATCACCCTCCGCTGGCCGCCGCCGGCGTACATTCGGCCAATCCCCATTACGACTTTGCGGAACGGGGCGCCCTGATCAAAGAAGGGGACATTGTCCAGCTTGACCTGTGGGCAAAAGAAAAAGAACCCCGTTCCATCTACGCCGATATTTCCTGGGTCGGGGTATACGCCGAAAAAGCCCCAAAAGAAGCGGAAAATATTTTCGCGGATCTCGTTTCGGCGCGGGACAAGACCTTTACGTTTATTGAAAAAGAGCTTTCGTCCGGGCGAAACCTTTCCGGCGCCGAAGTTGACGCATACACAAGAAGCCTTCTTGCCGCGGGAGGCTACGAAAAGGCGATAAAACACCGGACCGGCCACGGTATCGATACGGAATGCCACGGTTCGGGAGTCAATATAGATTCGGTGGAATTTCCCGACAGCCGTTTTCTTTTGGAAGGATCCTGTTTTTCCCTGGAGCCGGGGATATACATGGATCGGTACGGGTTCAGAACAGAAACGGATGTCTATATCGCCGAAGGGAAACCCCGTCATTACGGCCGGCTCCAGACTTCCCTTCTCCACTGTTAGGAAACGGCTGTGGAAAACCACGGGAACAGCGTCCTGACAAAAGGCAAAGTTTCGGTACGGACAAAAAGCGGGATTCCGGCACAAACGGGATCCCCGGTTCCCCCGGTGTTGCTGCGGTTTATTCAGGAGGGACAGTCCTTTGTCGTCGTGGGTCACAAAGAACCTGACGGCGACTGTGTGGGCAGCCAGTTGGTCATCGCCTCCGTCCTGAACCGGCTGGGGAAAAAAGCCCTGCCCTGTTCCGCGGGGCCTTTCAAGCGGCCTGAAGTAAAATCCTTCGAGGGACGCTTTTTCCCGTTTCCTGTCGACATTCCCCGGGAGCGGATCCGGGTTATCGTGATGGACTGTTCTTCCCTTGACCGGGTGGGGGATCTGCCGCTCGGGGGCCTTCCCCTGGCGTCGGTGGATCATCACGCGTCGGCAAGTCCTTCCGGCGAAGCCGTGTACCTGGACGCCAAAGCCCCGTCTGTTACCTACATGGTCCTCAATATCATCGCCGCGCTGGGGCTTTCCCCCACCCCGGAAGAAGCGGAGTTGCTGCTTTTCGGGCTCTGCACCGATACCGGTTTTTTCCGCCATGTGGACGAAACCGGACCGGAAACATTCGACGCCGTGTCGAAGCTTGTCCGGGCCGGAGCCAGCCCCAAACGGGTTTTCGCGGTGATCAACGGGGGAAAAAGCCTTGAATCGCGGATCCTTACCGGGCTTGTCCTTTCAAGAACCAGGGCGTTCTTCGGCGGGAAGCTCCTCCTTTCTTTCGAGGAATATGAAGACGTTCTGCGCTACGGCGGAGAAAGCAGGGACTCGGACACGATCTACCAGCTTCTTATGTCCGTTGAGGGAGCGGAAGCCGCCGTCCTTGTCCGCCAGGAAAAACCGGAAAATTGTACGATAGGACTCCGGTCCAGAGACAGGATCGACGTAGCGTCGATCGCCTCGTCGTTCGGCGGGGGCGGACACAAAAATGCCGCCGGGGCCAGCATTGACGGAAAAATCGCCGCCATAGAACAAAAGCTGCTGGACGCTTTCGCCCCCGTTTTTACCGGCTCTCCGGCGTAGTGTTCTGACAAATACAGATTTCAAAACGCTCCCGTTTTTGGAAAAAATCCGTTACATCTGTCATTTTTTGAGCCGCCGCTGCAAGCAAAATCCATCTTTCTCTCCCTTTAACCCGATATACACCAAAAGAAAAGGGGACAAAAATGGAATTAGACAAACTGCTCAAAATCTACCGCTGCGGGCAAATTGACAGAAAAGAACTGGAAACCCGGATTTTTTTCAGGGTCAGGGAAAACGTTATGCGTTTTGGACTTGAAAAAATGGACAAGGAAAACCGCGGCGATTTTGTCAGCTGGTTTTATCCGCGGATCAAAAGAGCCGTCGACCGCTACGAGGATTGCGGTTCCACATTTGACTCGTACATAAACGTCCTGGTAAAACTTTCGGCAAAGGAATACTGCCTGCGGAAAAAAGATCACAAGATTATAGAGCGGACATGGTGGGATGCCAAGGCCGAAGAAATGATGGTATGTGAGGAAGAAGAGCCGGAGTATTTTGAACCGAAACAGGATTTTTCCCGGGTCAGAAACCGCAAACAGGTGCTCCTTCTGCTTCTTAAATCATATCATTTTCTTTCGGACGATTATATTTCCCGGGCCGCGCCGGCAATCGGCATGGACAGGGACGAACTTAAAAATATGGTGGACACGCTGCGGAATCAAAGGCTTGGCCAGGAAGAACAGATACGGGGACTACAGGAACGGGTCTACAGCCAGTTTTACCGTTGTCTTGCTTTTGAAAACCGCATGCGCGCCTTTCCGCCGGGATCAAGCCACAGCCTGGAGATGAAGAAAAGGCTGGAAGGGGCGAAAAAACGTCTTGCCGCGATGAGGAAACGCCTTGCCGCGATGCGCGCCGACGCCCCGAACTGGCAAATCGCAAATTTAATCGGTATAAAAAAAGGAACGGTGGATTCGGGTCTCCATACCGCCAGGCGGAATCACGAGAGGAACCATTCGGCCCAAAAATGACAAACCGCTCCGGCAAGGACAAAAACATGCCATACGACATGAAGAACTCCCGTACCGTGAAGGATCGAATTGGCGATCTCTTCACCAAGCGTCCGGGAAATGATTTTTTTCTGAACTTCCATACCTTTTGGGACACCAAAACTGAATCGAAGTTGCGCTCTTACCGATATTTAACCATGAAGCATTGTTTTCCGTTTTTGGCCCCCGTTTTTCTTGGGACGCTTTTGGTTTTTTCCCCAGGCTGTTCCGGTACTCCTCCTCCCGAGGCTGTTCCCCAAACCGTTCCCCGGGTCACGATGGTTTTCGACCGCATGGAAGCGTCCGGACCGGATAATGTGACATTATACTTTTTTATTCACGCCTCGAATCCCGGCGCCGAAGGGGTCGTCGTAGAACCTGAAAAAAGCAGGATGTTTATCAACGGAAAAGAGCTTTTAGCCGGTTTTAGCGGCAGCGTGGAAAAAACACGCATAGATCCGGGTATGCGGAAAAAAATCGAAACCGCCTGCGGCCTGGATTTGA
The DNA here is from genome assembly GCA_031257595.1 of Treponema sp. Taxonomy (GTDB): domain Bacteria; phylum Spirochaetota; class Spirochaetia; order Treponematales; family Breznakiellaceae; genus JAIROH01. The sequence continues at coordinate 4,085 of JAIROH010000254.1, forward strand.
AAAACCTCGATCCTCCCCTGCCGCCGGAAACGACGGCGATAGATACAAAAACGATCCTGGAACTGGCCTTTGCCTTTGACGGCGGCGAACACGGTTCCGTCGTTACCGGCGCGGATTTTTCCTTTCCCCGGATACGGGAACCCGAATTTTCAATAGTGTCCATCGCCATTATGCAGGCGGAGCTTATCAACACCCGCTTCAAGGTAAAAGTCCGGATAGAAAACCCCAATCCGTTCCCCATGACCTTTTCGTCATTCACATACGAACTTTACGGCCACGACCGTTTCTGGGCCGACGGCAGCGAAGCGGATATTTATACGATCCCGGAAAACGGCAAAGCCGAAGAAGAGCTTTTCCTCGTGATGAACTTTATCAACATGCAAAGGAACCTTCTGGATCAGGTTATCGCCATGCGCAATGTCCGTTATAGATTCACCGGAAAGGCGGAAATAGGAACCGGCGTAGAATATCTTCCTTCTTTTACCACGGCCTTCGACCTACGGGGAGATTCAGAAGTTATCAAGTAAGGCGGTAAGCGGATCCATGCCGGACCGAAGATAAGGACCCCGTACCCAATTACCGCCTTTTTAACACCGCGAGGCTTTCTATATGGGCTGTCTGGGGATAAAAATCGAAAAATAGGAGTTTTTCGATTTTATAGCCGGAAGCGAGTATCCGGCAGTCCCGCGCCAGCGAGGAAGGTTCGCAGGAAACATAGGCCAGAACGGGAGGGCCGTCTTCCGCGAGCCAGCGGGCCATGGACCGGGAAAGTCCCTGCCGGGGCGGGTCCGCTATCGCAAAACCATAAGCGGCTGTCTTATGTGTATTGCGTATAAGGTTCCCGGCGGCGGTTTTACGCGAATTACCCATAAAACCGTCCTGCCGCCCGGCCCAGGCTTCGTCGCTTTGGGCAAAAAAGCGGAAAGCGCCCGATCCCCAATCCGGCCCAAGGCTGCGTTTCGCGAGTTCCAGGGATCCCCGGTTTTCCTCAAGCAGATCCGCGCCGGGGAACATATCCGCGAGAAAGACCGAAAAGGTTCCCACCCCGGCGTAGAGGTCGGCCATAGGGAGGCTCCGGTCAGATTCTTCGGCGGCGCTTCGCAGTACCGGGATAAGTTTTTCCAGCATCGCGATGTTGTTCTGGAAAAAAGATCCCGCTTCCATGTAAAGGGATTTTCCCGCCAGTTCAAGAACCCCCCGGGACGGAAAACCCGGTTCCCCGCCTTCGGAAAGGACAAGGCCCCGGCCGGAAAACACGGTAAAGCGATCCTTTCCCGGCGGGGCTTTAAGAACGTTGTTTTTTAGCAGGGCGCGTATCCCCGGATCGGCCACGGGACAGTCGTGTACCGGAATCGTCCGGCCGTTTTTTCGCTCTTTGAAACCGACCCACGGCCCCCTGTTTGCCCTCACCGCGTGAAACGAAACCCTGTTCCGGTACTCCCAGGGCGGCGACGGCACGGCGACGCAGTCGGGCAGGACGGTAAAACCCCCGATACGTTTCAGGCAGTCCGTAACGGCGATTTTTTTTATGTCAAGCTGGGCCTGGCCGGCGATATGCTGAAGGGAACAGCCGCCGCAGCCGCCGTAAAGCGGGCAGAGCGGCTCTGTCCGAAGCGGAGACCTTTCGTTAACCTCAAGCAGTTCCGCCAGCGCCCAGTCCCCGTGTTCTTCGCGGATCCTGCCGGTGACTATGTCTCCCGGGGCGCAGAACGCCATAAACACGGCGCGGCCTTCGCAATGGAGAACTCCGTTTCCTCCCAACGCGACAGACTCCACCGGGGCGGTAAAAATATCGCCTATTGCCATCCGGGGCTTACTATATCATAATGACCTCATGGTTGAAACGTCCCTCTGGCTGGATTCCGACGACAGGACCAGGCTTTTTGTAAGACGCTGGCGCCCGGACGGCGGCGGGAAGGGTATTGTCCACCTGGTACACGGCATGGCCGAACATTCAGGCCGCTACGGTTTTTTTGCGGAAAAACTTACCGCGGCGGGGTTTGAGCTTTGGGCGGCGGATCAGCGGGGTCACGGAAAAACGGCCGATCCCCAAAAAAACGATCCGGGTAAGGGCGGCCTTTTGGGCCATACCTCCGATAAAGACGGTTTTTTCCGGGTTGTGCGGGATATATCCGTGATCAACCGCTGTATCGTTAACACGTTTGCCGAACAGGGGGCCGTTTTACCGCCTTTTTTCATTATGGGCCATTCATGGGGATCGTTTCTGGTTCAGGCGTTCATCGAAAGCCTGGGAACTTCCGCAAATGAAGCTTCTCCCCCTCTGGCCGGGGCGGTTCTTTCCGGAACCAGGGGGCCGGGAAACCCCGAAGTGGCTTTCGGCGCTCCTTTCCTTAAACTTGTCGCCGCGTTGAAAGGCCCCCGCCGTCCTTCCAGGCTTGCCCTCGCCCTGTCTTTCGGCCCCTACAACAGGCCGTTCAGGCCGAATCGTACTCCTTTTGACTGGCTTTCCAGGGACGAAAAACAGGTAGACGGCTATGTGCGGGATCCCCTCTGCGGGCAGCCCTGTTCCTCGGGCTTTTTTCGTGATATGATAGGGGGGCTCAAGGCGATTCACCGGAAAACGGCGATTCGTTCCGTTCCGGCGAATCTCCCGGTTTACATTCTTTGCGGCAGCGCCGATCCGGTAGGCTCAATGGGAGCCGGTCCGACCAGGCTGGTCAACGCGTACCGGGCAAACGGGATAAAAGATCTGGAATTTGTGATTTATCCCGAAGCAAGACACGAACCGCTCAACGAAACCAACCGGGAAGAGGTAGTCGAAGCTCTTCTTAACTGGCTTTTACGGCACAGTTAACGCGTTAAACCCCGGAGGCTTTCCCGAAATCAAGGATTTTGGGATGGGCCCCTCATTTTTGGAGTTTATTGGTACCAGTACGCGAATTTGTGGATCAAACATGGAGGAAGTGAGGACCTTTTGCGGATCCGTTACGGCAAGAAAGAAAACGGCGCTCTTATAAAAAAAGCGGTAGTTTATACCAGGAACGAACACAGGATAAATTTCGCCGACGTTGACGACGACGCGGTGTTTATCTGCTCCCGGCTGCGGGCCAACGGCTTTGAAACCTACATTGTAGGCGGCGCGGTACGCGATCTTATGCTGGGGAAAAAGCCAAAAGATTTTGACATCGTTACCGACGCGACTCCGCCGAGAATCAAAAAGATCTTCCGTAATTCCCGTATCATAGGACGCCGCTTCCGTCTTGTCCATGTTTTTTTCGGTCCCAGAATATTCGAGGTTTCCACGTTCCGTTCCCTCAAGGACGGTCATACCAGCAATACCTATGGCTCTATAGAAGAGGACGTGCTTCGCCGGGATTTTTCCATCAACGCCCTTTTTTACGATCCTGAAAACCAGGTTGTGGTGGATTATGTAAACGGCATGGCGGACATCAGGCGGAAGAAAATCAGGCCGATTATACCCGCGGAGCTGATCTTCAGGGACGATCCCGTGCGCATGATCCGGGCGCTGAAATATGCCGTTGCAACGGGCTTTTCGATTCCCTGGACGCTGAAACGGCGGATAAAAAAAGAGGCCGATTTGCTTGATTCGGTTTCGCCGTCCCGCCGTACCGAAGAGCTTTTCAAGATCATCAATTCCCCCTGCGTACAGCGGATCGTGGAAAGCCTTGAGGACGCCGGACTGTACAAATATTTACAGGCCGGGACCTCGGCCTGTCTCAAAACCGACGCCGATTTCAGGCGCCGCTATTTCCAGACTCTTTCCGGCCTGGGCGCGTATAATGAAAAAGACGAAACGGAAAAAGAAGGAGGCCGGGTGCTTTCGGCGTTGATCCGGGATTACCTTGCCGATACCTGCGCCTGGGAAACGCTGAAAAAAGGCGGCTGGGAAGAATACAAGGCCGTTTTTTTCGCGGCCCGCCGTTTTGTTTTACCGATGAACCCGCCGCGGATGGAACTTGAAAAGGCAGTACGGCTTGTGTTTGCCGAACACGGGGTGGAGCTCAAAAAGACGCGGATTTTTGAAGAACGGCGGAAACCCGGCAGAATCCATTCCGGCAAGCCGAATCCCGGCGCGGCGCATCACGCCAAAACCGCGCCAAAGCCCGAACATCCGGGCGGGAGCGGCAAAGGCCGGGCGGTAGAGCCTGCCCGCCGCAAGCCGAAGCCGAAAAGTTAAGGAAAACGCGAAACATGGCGCGCGAACAGACAGCCCCGACAAAAAGCAATCTTCTCCGGGTCAAGGAAAAACTCGCTACGGCCGAGGAAGGCTACGACCTCCTGGAACAGAAACGGGAAATTCTCGTTATGGAGCTGATGCAGAAAGTTGAGCAGGTAAAGCTCCTGGAACGGGAACTTGACGCCCGTATCGCCGCCGCGTACCCGGTTTTGAAACGTATGCTGGTTGTTGTCGGCCGGGAACGGGCCGACAGGCTTTCCAGGGGCATAGAATACCGCTTTGTCCTGGAAGAAAAACGGGTACAGTGCGCCGGAATGAACCTTCCGAGCCTTGAAGTAAAACTTCCCGAGGTGGAATTAAAGTATTCTCCGGCGAATTCATTTGCAGAATGCGACGAAACCATGTTAGAATTCTTTGAACTGCTAAAAATACTTACGGAGCTGGCCGCGGTAAGGACCATCGCGTGGCGTCTTGCCCGGGAAGTCCGTAAGACCCAGAGGCGGGTAAACGCCCTGGAAAAAATGGTAATTCCCAACGCCAGGGATACCAAAGCGTATATTGAAGCGGCTCTCGAAGAGCGGGACAGAGACTCGTTTTTTACAAGCAAGCTGCTAAAAAGGAAGGCCGGTAAGGAATGATAAAACCCCTTTTTTCCAACGTTGTTGTCGCCGTATCGGGATCGGACTCCTCCATTCTCGCGTCCAAATACGCGATAGTACTGGCAAAGCTGTACCGCTGCCGGCTCTCGGCGGTCTACGTGGTAGACACCGCCACGATACGGCAGCTTACGTTGAGCAAAATTTTCATACAGGAAGAAAGCCAGGAGTACGAAAAAAGCCTTGAAGCCAACGGGGAACGTTATCTTTCATTTGTAGAAGACCTTGCCAGGGCAAAAGGAGTCAAGATAGAACGGGAAATGCGGAAAGGGGCGGTGTATACGGAAATTCTAAGCGCCGCCGCCGAACGTAAAGCGGATCTTATCCTCCTGGGCGGCTGGGAAAAGGATCGGAACGCCCGGGACATCATCACCCAGGCGCACAGGGAAATAATGGTTAACGCCAAATGTTCGGTGCTTCTTGTCAAGGAGCCGTCTATCGACATGCTGTACAAACAAGCCTGATACGCAAACCCATGGATAACTACTATTCTCTTCTTGGCGTTTCTCAAACAGCCTCCGCGCGGGAAATAAAAACCGCTTTTCGGGATCGGGCAAAGCGTCTGCACCCGGATATCGCCGGTAAAGCGGCCGAGGCCGGGATGCGCCGGCTTCTCGCCGCCTACCAGGCGCTTTCCGATGCGGACAGACGCTTTGAGTACGACAGGGCCTATAAACGCTTTATGGAAAAGAGCGGTTTCGATTACCGCCGTTTCCTTAAAGAACAGGACAATCCGAAAAGCCTCGCGAAACTTATCTTTTTTGATTTTCTTCATCTTGAGGACGACGAGGCGCTGGACATTTGGACAAAAGCCGGTGCGCTGGACTTTCATCTTGAAGAACATCTTGACCGGGAAGACTGGATGGATTGTTCGTTTATCCTGGCCGAAGAGCTTGACAGGAGGGGCAGATGTTACGAGGCTTTTGTCCTGCTCGCGGCGCTGGTCCGGGAAGAACGGCGGAAACCGTACTTCAAACACTTTATGGAAGAAGTTGAAACGTTTCTTAAAGAGCTGGTGCGTCTCCGCCTTAAACCGGCCGTGGACAGGGAAACCTACGCCGCCTGTCTTGAAAGCCTTTTGGGTTTGGGTTTTCCTCCAAAAGACGAAAGCCGCTGGCTCGAAAGCCTGGCGAAAACGCTACTGGAACTTGGCGACAAACGGAACGCCGAAGTGATTTTGCGGGAAGCCATCAGCCGTTCCCTTCCCGGAAGATCCCGGCGGCATACGCGCCCAGGCTGAAACCGTGTGTGTTTTTTAAGGCAATTCGCCGTATTGACAAACGCCGGAAGAACGGTATATATTGACCGTACCGGAAAAGGAACGCGCCGTGAATACAAATAACGGTTTGTATTTTAACACCCCAATTAAAAACCCCCCCCCCCCCCCCCCCCTATATGTAGTGTAGTTTCTGCCGTACATACCCTATGTACCCCTTTATATAGCGCCTGTCGCGGATACCCTCCGTTTCCGCCGCCGGAAGGACCAAAAACCTTCGTTCCGGCACAGAAAATCTTTCTTATACCTCCGGTTATTTTTATTCGAAAGTCTGGTTTAATACCCCGCACTGAGGAAGACCGGCGCTGTCGAAACTCCATCTTTCCGCGTTACGGAGAGCGTACTATTAACGCCATTCGTGGCGGTTCTAAGGAGAACATTATATGAAGATCGTGTTGCTTTCGGGAAAACCCGGCAGCGGAAAAACGACGACCCTGAACGATGTGTACAACGAGTTAGTTGATGACGACAAAGACAGGATAGACTGCCCCAAAGCGCAAGTCGGCGCCAATCCCCTGGATTTTGAGTGTGTCGTTACGTTTCATGAAAAGAAAATCGCCCTGTTCACCGCGGGCGATTACCTTTGGCAGTGCGTGGAATCCATCATCAAATACGCCTGGGTCGACGTATTGATACAGGCGTACAGCGACAGGTTCAGCACCGAGCTGAATACGATAATAGGCCGATACGACTGCCACGTCGTTGTCGACAAAACGGCGTCGAACGACGACGACTGTAAAAAAATTATAGGCCACCTATAAAGAAGGAGAACGAAATGAAAAAGATACTTGGTGTAGCAATGCTGCTCTTTTTGAGCACGGTTACGGCGGTTTTCGCCCAGACAAGCAGCGCCCCGCGGTCGTACTATGTCAGCGCCTCGGGCGACGACAACAACAACGGCAGGAGCGAGGAAACGCCCTACAAGACGCTGAAAAAAGCCGTCGACATGGCAAACGCCGGGGTTATCAAAACCATTACGGTTATCGGGACGGTTAACGGAGAAAGCCTGGAGCAAAGCGGGAACGATGAAATCCTGATTACCGGCAAGGCGGACACCGGCGAAGCGGAAAAGGCCGTTCTACGGTCCGGGTTCGAGGTAGCGGGAAAATTCCGTTTTACCCATATCAGGATACAAGGCGGCCTTAGGTCGGACGGGAGCGTAGTAACCCTTGGCGAAGGAACGCTTGTTTCAAACCCTGACGGAACCGGGATAAGTGGTGGAGACAAGATTTCCATGACCGGTAACGCAACAATAAGCGGTTGCGGCCTCGGCGTGTCGTGCGACACCCTGACCATGAGCGATAACGCGGTAATTAGCGGCAATACCGGCTACGGCGGCGTGAGCTGCGACACCCTGACCATGTCGGGTAACGCGGTAATTAGCGGCAATACCACCAGCGGCAGCAGGGGCGGCGGCGTGCGGTGCGACACCCTGACCATGAGCGATAACGCGGCAATCAGCGGCAATACCGTTAACTACCACAGCGACTGGGGGGCCGGCGGCGGCGGCGGCGGCGTGTCGTGCGACACCCTGACCATGAGCGATAACGCGGTAATCAGCGGCAATACCGCCAGCGACGGCGGCGGCGGCGTGAGCTGCGACACCCTGACCATGTCGGGTAACGCGGCAATCAGCGGCAATACCGCCAGCGGCTCCGGCGGCGGCGTGAGCTGCGACACCCTGACCATGTCGGGTAACGTGGTAATCAGCGGCAATACCGCTAGCTACAACGGCGGCGGCGTGTATGTGAACAACAAGCTGGTGATGAACGGCGGTAAAATTACAACCAATACGGCGAAACAGGGGGGCGGCGTTTATGCCATAGGCGATTCAACGATGTCCGGCGGCGAGATTTCGGGCAACAAGGCGGAACACGGCGCGGGAGTGTATGTTGAAAATTACGCTTTTACCCACAAGGGCGGTACTATCACCGGTAACGAGGCGGAATTTGTCGGCGGCGGGGTCTATGTCAAGACCGGCGGAACGTACAACGCCCAGGGCGGGACGGTTACCGGCAACAGCGCCGGGGACGGGGGCGAAAATGTATTCAGGCAGTAAAAGGCTGTTGTTGGCGGCGCTGGTGTTCGCGGCCTTTACCACCTCGGCGCAGGCCCAGGCCCAGATACCCATCGGCATGATCGAGGAACTGATCCACGACCAGGTTTTCAACCTCGTGCCGGAGGCCGAATTCCACCGGGTCTTTCTCGCGTACACACGAGAGCGGTATCAGGGCCGGACATTCCTGTACCAGCCGGAGATACAGGATTTTACCGCTTCCTTTGTGCTGTACGTTACCGCGAACGGGACCATCGACGCCTGGACAAAAAAATACGCGGAGCAACCTGCCCCGGCCCGGCAGCCTGCCCCGACCCGGCAGCCGGCGCCGCCGCCGTTCCCGGCCACCCACCGGCTTACCGCCGATCTCAAGCTGTTTGCCGGGCAGGACGGCGCTTCGCAGGTTATCGTAACCCTTAAAAAAGGAAACGGCGTTCAGGTGCTGGGATACGGCGGATACGCGGATATGGACGGGATAACGGCGAAATGGGCGCAGGTCAAGACGGAAGACGGCAAAACGGGCTGGCTTTTTTCCGGGTATCTGGAAGATGCGAAATAATGATCCCCTCCGCCTTGACAACGTACTATAGACGAAGTATGTTTTAAATGTCACTGGAGGAGGAGGCGGTTGAGCGACGGCTCCGAATAGCCTCCTTCGCCGCTCCCGGCCTTGTGGAACCCACGGAGCCGGGCTATTTTTTTGTCCGGATTATCGCCCGCAATTCTTCATAAGATCATGAATATAGCTCGCCCGGTACCTCAAAATAGCAGAAAAAAGAGCAAGCTAATACGGTTGATACCGCGACGCCTTGAACAAGTTTTTTCCGTTTGTTATTATTAACTATCAGGGCTTTCCCAAAACTCTCCGGAGTTTTGGGGTTGGCACTATCTTTTTGCGGTTTTTGAGGTAGTTATGGGAGTTCTTGAGATTGTTCTCTTGGTTGTTTTTGTAATTATAGCGGTCCTGCTTATCCTGCTGGTTTTGATACAAAATGAAGAAGGCGACAGCCTGGGCGGTATTTTTGCCGGCGGCAGCGCTTCGGCGTTTGGTTCACGGTCCGGAAACGTGCTGACCAGGATCACTTCGATTTTCGGCGCCGTTTTCCTTGTGCTTTGCCTGGGGCTTGCCCTGATAAACAGGGCGCCCAGGGCCGTGGGCGTCGAGGCCGAAGCCCGCAGGCAGGCGGCGGGCCAGGAAGACGAAAGCTGGTTCCTTGACGAAGCGCCGGAGACGGACGTTCAGGGCCCGGTTCCGGAAAATCCCGCGCCGGCCATAGAGGAATAGGAGTTTTCATGCTTCTAAGCGAGCTTTTTCTGCCCGAATTTATCAAAATAGGCCTTGAGGCGGAAGACAAAGACGAGGTTTTTGAAGAGCTGGCCGACTCGTTCTGTCATGCTTCGCGTTTGGACATTAGGGAAGATATTCTTGAGGCCCTCCGGGAGCGGGAGCGGAAAATGTCCACGGGCATACAAAAGGGAATCGCCGTTCCTCATGGTAAAACCAACGCCGTAGACCGGGTTTACGGTATGCTGGGGATTTCCAAACGGGGGATTGACTACGACGCCCTGGACGGTGAGCCGGTGTACCTGCTTTTTATGGTTATCGGCCCCCTGTCAAGCACGGAAAAGCACCTCCGTATCCTCAAACGTCTGGCGGAGCTTCTTGAAAATCTTCAGTTTTTTACCGATCTGGCAGCCCAAAACGATCCGTCCCAGGCCAGCGCCGTTATAAAAAAATACGAAAACATACTGACAGCTTTGGAATAGTAAGCATAGGCGAATAGGTTCATTTATGGATAACAACGTATATTCCGGCGGGCTAGAAAGCCCGGATTTTGCCACAAGCGGAATCCAGGATTCCATTATGCGTGAAATCCCGGATTCCGGGGATATTTTGCGGCATTTGCTTGAAATTGAAACTCAGGCCGCCGCCCTGGTAGACGACGCCCAGGCCGAGGCGGATAAACGGATAAAGGCGTCGGAAGAGCGGAACAGGGAGCGTTATGAACAGGAATACCGCCGCCGTATGGAACGGCTGGAAGCGGAGTACAGGGAGAAGATCGGCGTCGCAAAAGCGGAATACCGGGCGAAACTTGACGTGTACCGCAAAAACCTTGACGCGATGACCCTTTGTTTTAACGATTTTTCCTGTCTTGCGGAAAAACTCCTCTTTGGGGACAGGTAGTGCGCCTGGGGGAAAGGGCGTATGCGTATGCCAAAGCCTGCGGGATTATCGGAAAATCCTTTGTCGGCCGGCGCATAGGCGCCCTTAGACCCCTGAGCCGTCTTTCGGAACTCGACAGGCTTGTTTTTTCGGCGGCGGCGCGGGACTTTCCCGAGAGGGAACTTCTGCCGGATCTGGAGCGGCGAATAATCGGACGCGCGGTAAGCGCCGTGCTTTCCATCGTAAACTGTTTTAACAAACCCCCGGAACTTCTTGTCCTTCTTGTCAGAAACTACGAATACGCCGATCTCAAGACCGCCCTGGCTTCCCTCGACGGAAGCGGGAAAGAAAGGGAAAAGCCGCCGTTTACCGCGTTGGGCCGTTTCGGCACGGTACGTTTTGACCTGTGGCCGGACATAGAAGCCATGATCCGGGGTACGGAGTTTGATCCCCTGTACAGGAACCGGGACAAGGCCGCCGGAACCATGGCCGTCGAAACGGCCCTTGACCGCCATTATTACCAACGGCTCTGGAAAGCGCTGTTTAAGCTGAAGAAAAGCGACCGGCAGGCGGCGGAAACGATCATCCGGGAGGAAATCACGCTGCGGAACGCTTCGTGGGCGCTCAGACTCCGTGTCTATTACGGGATGGATGCCGGGGAAGTAAAAAAGTACCTTATCGGCATTCCCGGCCACGACGAACTGCTGCGGGACGCCGTCGCCGCGCTTGACTTCCCCCTGGACAGCCGCGATGAATGGGAACGCTGGAAGCTGGAAGGTTGCCTTAACCGGGAGACCGGAGGAAGCTGGCGGGCGGATCCCAGGAGTTTTCAGAACGCCGCGGCGGAACGGCTCTACAATCTGGCGCTGCGGCGCTTCAGACGCCGTCCGCTGTCGCTGGACACGGTATTCTGCTTTATCAAACTGAAACAATTTGAGGAAGACCTGCTGACTTCCAGCGCCGAGGGCCTGGGAATTGGCATGTCCAGCCGGGACGTTTTTGATCTTCTGGAGATGGATCTATGATACGCCCCCGGAAGATGAAACAGATAGAGATGACCGTTCTTGCCCGGGACATCGACAGGGTAATAGAGTATCTGGGCAGACACGGGGTCATGCACTTTTCGGGTCACGGGGAAACGGGAATGCCGCCGGGAGTGGCCCAGGCGGTGGGGGCGCCGGCGAACATAAGCGCCGTTTCGTCTCATATACGGGAAACCCTGGACCGCGTCGCCCAAGCGGCGGCGTACATCGGCCTGGAACTTCCCTCCGGGCCAGGGGAATCCGGGGAGGACGAAAAGCTTCCCGGTGAGGAAGAAGAGCGCCTTGTCGACAGCCTCTGCCGTACCATTCTTGGACTGCGTTCCAGGGAAAGCGCCTGGAACCAGGAAAAGAAAAAACTTGAGGAAACCGTTACCGAGGCAAAGGCTTTTTCACGGCTCAACGCCCCGTTTTCCGACCTGGATCAGCTTTCCTACCTTACCCTAAGGGTCGGCCGGCTTGACCCGCGGCGCAGGGAAGAGCTTGAGGAAAACCTTGCCGACAGGGCGGTGATTATCCCCCTCGACGACTCCGGCAGGGTTCTTGCCGCCGCGTCCCGGAAAGGCCGCTTTGCCCTGGATTCGGCCCTGAAAAAGGCCGCCTTTAGCCCGATTTCCGTGCCGGAAGGCTACAAAGGCGTTCCCGCGGATCTTCTTGGAAGCCTTGACGATCGGCTCAAAAGCGTGGAAACGGAACTTGAAAAAATCGCCGGCGCGAAGGATCAGTTCAGGAAAGAATACGCTTCTTCGCTGCGCCGCCTCTACGTGTCGTTTGTTATAGCCGGAGAAGTGGAAGACCTCAAAGGCCGTCTGCGCGGAACAAAAAACGTGTATGTAATAAGCGGATGGGTTCCCGCCGACGAAGTTTCCGCCCTTGCCGAAGAACTGGGAACGTGTACCGGCGGCAGAACGGCGATACGATCCTACAATCCCGAAGAACTGGAAGAGGTACGGGAAGGGCGGGAAAAAGTTCCCGTATCCCTTAAACACGGCGCCTTTGTAAAAGGCTTTGAGCCTGTGGTGTTTTCCTACGGCGCTCCGCTTTACGGAACCATTGATCCGACCCCGTTTGTGGCGTTCTTTTTTACGGCGCTTTTCGGGATCATGTTCGGCGATGCGGGCCAGGGCCTTGTGCTGCTGCTCCTCGGTTTTGCCGTAGGACAGGGAAATTCGGCTTTTTTCCGGTCGTTCAAAAAATTTGCCGGCCCCCTAAAGGCCGTGGGAATATCGTCGATTGTCATGGGCCTTTTAAGCGGGGAATTTTTTACGATTGAGGGGCTTTTCGCGTATCCGACAAAGATCGTTTCGGGCTTTGTCATGGGGCTTTTGAATATCCCCGGAGAAGCGCCGGAACGGATCCTCACGATTATGCCGGAAAGGGGCAATGTCGAAAAACTGTTTTATTTCTTTGGCTTTACAATCGCCGTCGGGGTGGTTCTTAACTCGATAGGCCTTATCGTCAACATTGTTAATCAATGTTCGCTTAAAAAATATGAAAAAGCGTTCTTTGCCAAAACAGGCGCCGCGGGGCTTCTCCTTTTCTGGTACGCGCTGTTTATCGCCCTGCGGATACTTTCCGGCGGGGCCTTTTCCCGGTTTGACTATATCGGGCTTTTTGTCCCCGCCGGCCTTATCTTCTTTGGGCCCCTGCTGTGGCGGATTGTTTCGGGGCAGCGTCCGGCGCTTGAAAGCGGTCCGCTTGTTTTCATTATGGAAGGCTTTGTGGAGATTCTTGAATCGGCTTCCACGTACATTTCAAACACGGTAAGCTTTTTGCGGGTCGGGGCCTTTGCCCTTTCCCACGCGGTACTTTCGTTTATCGTTTTCAGCCTTTCGGAAATGGTACGGGAGACGGCCGCCGGGGCGCTTTCCCTGGTAATTTTGATCTTTGGAAACGTCGTTATCATTCTTCTTGAAGGAATGATAGTGGCCATACAGGTGGTACGTCTTCAGTACTACGAATTTTTCAGTAAATTTTTTACCGAAACCGGGGTGGAGTTCAAGCCGTTCCGGTTCAGAAAGTGAGGGTATTATGAAACGAGGCGTTTTGTTGCTGATGCTGGCGGTTCTGGTCTCCGTGTTTCCGCTCTTTGCCCAGGAAGAAGAAACTCCCGCGCAAAACCAGGCTATATGGAAGTACTTTGCCGCGGCGCTTGCCGTGGGAATTTCCTGCGTCGCCGGGGGAATCGCCGTCGGCCAGATAGGTTCCGCGGCCATGGGCGCGATGAGCGAAAATCCGGAACTTTCCGGTAAAGCCCTGCCCTACGCGGGCCTTGCCGAAGGGATCTGTCTTTGGGGCTTTTTGGTGGCTCTCTTGATCCTGATATTGTAGCCCGGATGGATTATTTCTTTTTGGGCGATTCCGAGCTGGTTACCGCGTTCCGTTTTGTCGGCGTCCGGGGCGCCGGAATTTCCGGTCCCGACGAAGCTCTTGGGGCTTTCAGGAAACTGACCCAAAACTGGGACGAGACCGCCGGAACGGTGCTGCCGGGCACCGGTTTTGACGACCTTTCGGGAGGCTGCAGGGTACTTATCGTTACCGAGGAAGTAGCCGACTGGCTCGGCAAGGCCCTTACCGACTGGCAGCTGCAGGGCCGCTATCCCCTTGTCGTGGAAGTCCCCGGTACTCTCGGACGACTGCCCGGACGGAAAACCCTGGTGGATTCCATTCGGGAAGCTGTCGGGATTCACGTATAGGCATTTTTTTACGGGGTTTCATGGAAGAGTTACAATCGACCGAGGCGCTGGACAGGGAAATCCTCGAAGACGCCCGGAAAAAAGCCTACAAAATACTCAAAACAGCCGGCGAGACCGAGGCGACTTCAAAAGCGGCCTGGGACAGGAAGCTTGACAAAACATTGGCCGAAGCCGGGGACAATTACCGCCTGAAAGAAGAACGGGAACGGCGGGAAATCATGGCCCGGCTGCCCCTGGACGAGCGGAAGATCCGTTCCGAAAAAATCGAACGCTTTCTTTCCGGCGCGATGGACGATTTTCTCCGCTCCCTGGATCGGGGAAAGATCCTTTCCATTCTGGAACGGGAGCTTTCGAGCCGGCTTGCCGCCTGTAAGGCCGAAGGCCCCTGCGTTTTCCGTTACCGGGGCCTTGAACCGGATGAAGTTAACGCCTTGATCAAAAAGCTCCCGGATCCCGGCCGGGCCTCGCCGGAGGAAGATCCTCTGTATACCGTGCCCGGTTCCCTGCCCGCGGCGGCGCTGGATTTTCCCGATCTGCGGCTTAGTTTTTCCGTGGACGCCGCGGCGGGCAAGGCGCTTTTGGACGGCCGCGCCGAGCTTGCCGGGGCCCTGCTGGGGGAAACGTATACCGATAACAGGGAGGCCGGCGGTGCCTGAAGGCAGGGTTAAACGTATTTCCGGCCCCATTATACGGGCGGACGGCCTTGGAAAAGCGGGCCTTTTCGATGTCGTCGAGGTCGGAGAAAAATGTATCCTCGGGGAAATCGTACGTCTGGAAGGGGACGAGGCGGTTATCCAGGTATACGAAGACGACACCGGGCTTATGATAGGCGCTCCCGCCGTGTCCGCCGGGAGGCCCCTGTCGGTTCTTTTGGGCCCCGGCCTTATTGGTACAATCTACGACGGCATTCAGCGGCCGCTGAAACTCCTGTACGAAAAAACCGGGGCCTTTATGAGCCCCGGCGTCCGGGCGGACAGCCTGGACCCGAAAAAAAAATGGGCCTTTGTTCCCAACCCGGAACTTGCCGAGGGAATGGAAGCGCCGTCCGGCCTTGTCCTGGGAACGGTAAAGGAAACCGAAAGCGTTACCTGTTCAATCATGGTTCCGCCGCGGCTCAAGGGGAAGCGGATCGGGAAGCTTGCCCCGGCGGGGGAATACGGCTGTACGGAACCTGTTGCCGGGACGGACGCGGGGGAGGAAATAACCCTGGCGCAGTGGTGGCCGGTCCGGATACCCAGGCCCTGCGCCGGCCGTCTTTCGCCGGACCAGCCCCTGGTAACAGGCCAGCGGATTATCGACCTTTTCTTTCCCCTTTCCAAGGGCGGAACCGCGGCGATACCCGGCGGTTTCGGAACGGGCAAAACGATGACCCAGCACGCGATAGCCAAATGGTGCGACGCCGACGTAATCGTATACATAGGATGCGGCGAGCGGGGTAACGAGATGACCGACGTACTCAGCGAATTTCCCCGCCTTGCCGATCCCCGTACGGGCCGTTCGCTTATGGAGCGGACGATCCTTATCGCCAACACTTCCAACATGCCCGTCGCCGCGCGGGAAGTTTCCGTTTATACCGGCGTAACCCTGGCGGAATTTTACCGGGACATGGGTTTCCACGTAGCCATTTTGGCGGATTCAACAAGCCGCTGGGCCGAAGCCCTGCGGGAACTTTCCGGCCGCATGGAAGAAATGCCCGCCGAAGAAGGTTTTCCCGCCTATCTTCCCACGCGGCTTGCCGAATTCTACGAACGGGCCGGCAGGGTAACGGCCCTGAACGGCAGGGAAGGTTCCGTTTCGATTATCGGGGCCGTGTCGCCCCCCGGCGGTGATTTTTCGGAGCCGGTTACCCAGCACACAAAGCGCTTTATCCGCTGTTTCTGGGCGCTGGACAGGGATCTGGCCAACGCCAGGCATTATCCGGCGATAAGCTGGATCGACAGTTATTCGGAATACGCCGGAGAAGTAAAGGCATGGTGGGAAAAGCTCAACCCGTCCTGGGAGGCGGTACGGCAGAAAGCCCTTGAACTTTTGAAAAAAGAACAACGTCTCGCCGAGATTGTCAGGCTTATCGGGCCGGACGCCCTGCCTGACGGGGAAAGGCTTATTCTGCTTGTCTCGGACATCATCAAAGACGGTTTTCTCCAGCAAAACAGTTTTGACGAAATAGACATGTACTGTGTTCCGGCCAAACAGATACGACTTCTTGAGATCATCATGGAGTTTTACGAACGTTCAAAGCTCTGTATCAAGCTTGGAACGCCGCTGTACCGGATCATGACCCTGACCGCCCGCGGCGACGAGGGGGAAACGGCGGCTGTTTCCGGCGCGGCGGAAGAGAGGGAAACAGGCCTGGCGGACACGGCTGCCGACACGGCGGGGACGGATACGGCTGCCACGGACACGGCCCGCGCGGCCGCCGCGCGGCCGCTGCGGGAACGGCTTTCGCGGCTCAAAAGCGAAGTAAAAAACGACGATCTCAAGGCGTTTTCCGAATTTGAACAGGACATGATCGGCGCCCTGGAACGGCTTGAACGGAGCTACCGGAACAAGGAACTGTTATGAAAGGGATCGAATACCGGGGGCTTACCCGCATAGAAGGGCCTGTCGTCATAGCCAGGCGGCAGGGAAATGTGGGCTTTAACGAAATGGCGGCCGTGTACGACCGGAACGAAGGCCGCCGCCTGGGACGGGTTGTCGACATGACAAGTGACTGGGCGGCGATCCAGATATTCGGAAGCGGCGCCGGCCTTTCCGCCGATGACGCCAGGGTCGAGTTCCTCGGAAAGCCGATGGAACTGCGGGTGGGGCGCGGCCTTCTTGGCAGGGTATTCAACGGGCTTGGCGAACCGATAGACGGTTACGGCGAGATTCTTTCATCAACCTGTATGGACGTAAACGGCCTTCCGATTAATCCCTATGCCCGAACCTATCCGAAGGACTTTATCCAGACAGGAATTTCGGCGATTGACGGAATGAACACCCTTATCCGCGGGCAGAAGCTTCCGATTTTTTCGGGGAACGGCCTTCCCCACAACAAGCTCGCCGCCCAGATCGTCAGGCAGGCGAAAATTCTCAGCGAAGACGGCGGAGACTTTGTCGTGGTGTTCTGCGCGATGGGGGTCAAGTACGACGCCGCGCGTTTTTTTCTCGATGATTTTGAAAAAACCGGGGTGTTGGCGAACGTTGTGGTTTTTCTTTCCCTGGCCGACGCTCCGTCGCTGGAACGGCTTGTCGCGCCGCGCTGCGCCCTTACCGCGGCGGAATACCTGGCTTACGATCAGAACATGCACGTTCTTGTCGTAATGACCGACATGACCAACTACTGCGAGGCCCTCAGGGAAGTGTCGTCGATACGGGGAGAGGTTCCCAGCAGAAAAGGGTATCCGGGCTACCTGTATTCGGAGCTTGCGAGCCTCTACGAACGGGCGGGGAGGATTCAGGGTTCCCGCGGCTCCATCACCCAGCTCCCGATACTTACGATGCCCAACGACGACATAAGCCACCCGATACCGGATCTTTCCGGCTATATTACGGAAGGCCAAATCGTTCTTGACCGGGAACTGTACCAAAAGGGCGTGTATCCCCCGGTGGCGGGCCTTCCAAGCCTTTCCCGGCTTATGAAAGACGGCATTGGTCCCGGCATGACCAGGGAAGACCACAAAGATCTTTCAAGCCAGCTCTTCGCCGCCTATTCCAAGGTTAAACAGATACGGAACCTTGCCAGCATTATCGGGGAAGAGGAGCTTTCCGTCACCGACAAAAAATACCTGTCGTTTGGGGAAACGTTTGAGTCGGAGTTTCTTTCCCAGGGCGAGTACGAAAACAGGGACATCGACCGTACCCTCGACCTCGGCTGGCAGGCGCTTGCCCGGCTGCCCAGAGACGAACTGCTGCGGGTTAAACAGGAATATATCGAAAAATACATTGTGCCCGTCACCGGCAATACTATGGAAGCTGGTTAGCCACACGTTAATCAGCGTTGCCCTATATGACCCGCGTTCAATCCTGTATCCGCGCAGGCGTTCATAAATACGAGACCGGTATTACCCTGTCGCCGCCCCTAAGAATAGCATGTTCTTCGCAGGCGCAGATCACGCCGCCTTCCCCCCGGCTGTAACCGTTTATTTTTTCGATTACCCCGAAAGCCGCA
>JAIROH010000105.1 GCA_031257595.1 Treponema sp.
TCGGCAAAGGACACTTCTATCTGTTTAAGGTTTATAACCCGGTATTCTTTTTTGAAGGGATAGTTTGAAAATCCCCGGTGGGCAAGGCGCCGGTAAAGGGGCATCTGGCCGCCTTCAAAACCCACGTAGGTTTTTCCGCCGGAACGGGCCTGTTGTCCCTTGTTGCCCTTCCCCGCCGTCGTACCTCTTCCCGAACCCTGACCGCGGCCGATAATACGTTTCTTTTTATTGGCGCCGGCGGGGGCGTGTAAATTAAAATCCTGCATCTAATTACTCCTGCACGTCCTCAACGGCAACGAGATGGGAAACAACCTTGACCATTCCCAAAACCGGCCCCGTCGCTTCCTGTACCGTACTGGAACCGATTTTTCGCAAGCCCAGGGAACGAACCGTCGCGCGCTGATTGGGCTTGGTTCCGATAACGCTGCGGACAAGTTTTATCCGAATTTTCCGTCCCATATTTAACCCCACAGTTCCTTGAGGGATTTACCCCTGCTTTTCGCCAGGGCTTTGGCGTCCATAAGACGGCTTATCCCCTCAAACGTAGCCTTGACCACATTGTACTGGCTTGAAGCTCCGATGGACTTGGCCAACACGTCGGTAACGCCGCCGGCTTCCATAATCGCCCGGACAGGACCTCCGGCGATAATCCCCGTACCGGAACACGCCGGTTTAAGGTGAATCCTCGAAGCCTTGAATATGCCCTGTATTTCGTGGGGGATCGTACCTTTTTTGACGGGCAGTCTAACCAGGCTGCGTTTTGCCTTGTCGATGCTTTTCCTGATTGCTTCCGACACGTCGTTCGCTTTTCCAAAACCATAACCGACCCTGCCTTTCCTGTCCCCGACAACGGTAAGGGCGGAAAAAGAAAAACGCCGACCGCCTTTAACGACTTTGGCGGTACGGTTCAGCTTTACGAGCTTTTCGACAAATTCCTTGTCTTTTTCCTGATTCCTGTCCCGGTCCCTGTCCCGGCGACCTTCCCTCGAATGTTCCATTCAGCCCCCTAGAATTGCACCCCGGCTTTCCGGGCCCCATCGGCCATTGCCTTTACAATGCCGTGATACAAATACCCGTTCCTGTCAAAAACCACCGTATTGATGTTCTTTTCAAGAAGCCTTTTTCCCATAATCTCACCTAACCGGGCCGCTCCGGCGGCGGTCGCTTTGATTTCCCGCAGTTCTTTTTCCAGCGTAGAAGCCGCCGCCAGCGTCCGGCCGTTTTCGTCGTCGATAACCTGCATGTAAAGCGCCCTGTTGCTCCGGGTAACGCTGAGCCGGGGCTTTTGCGCGGTTCCGCTTATAAATTTGCGGATATGGGTTTTTCGTTTTTGCCGTTTCCGGTCTTTATCCAACATTTTACGCAGCATACCTACTCACCTATTTAACGCCGGATTTGCCGACTTTCCTTCTAATCTGCTCGTCCTCGTAGCGGATCCCCTTGCCTTTGTAGGGTTCCGGGACGCGGAGCTTGCGGACCTGGGACGCAAATTCCCCGACTTTCTGCTTGTCTATGCCGCTGACCGTTACCTTGCCGGCGTCGGCGGCTACGGCAATGCCGTCGGGAATTCCCACATAAATATCGTTGGAATAACCGAGGCTCATCACAAGGAGCTTTCCCTGCACTTCCGCCCGGTACCCAACGCCGTTTATAAGCAGCACTTTGGTAAAACCCGAAGAAACCCCGGTAACCATGTTGTTAAGGAGATTACGGTACAGGCCGTGAAACGCCTTTGTCTGCTTTTCCTCGTTCGCCCGGCCGACGCTGATTTCCCCGTTCTTTTCCTCAAAGCTGATAACCGGATGGTATCTTTGGGTAAGCTTCCCCTTGGGGCCTTCCACGGTAATCAGTTCGTTCTGAAAATTCACCTTGACGCCCTGGGGCAGCTTAACCGGTATTTTTCCGATACGCGACATCTTTTCATCCTCTACCAGACGGTACAAATAATCTCGCCGCCGACTTTCTTTTCGGCGGCCTTCTTCCCCGTGGTAACACCCTTGGAAGTCGAAACGATAAGCGTACCGTAGCCGTTATACACCCGCGGCATGTTTTTATAGCCCGCGTAAACCCGGCGGCCCGGCTTGCTTACCTTTTCCAGGCCGTGAATTACCGGCCCGGTTTCATCATCGTATTTAAGGAATACCCGTATGGTATTGATTCCTTCCTGGTTTACCTTCTTGAAATTCTTGATATACCCTTCGGTCTTCAAGATCTTGACGATCTCAAGCTTCAGTTTTGAGGTAGGAATATCAACCTTTTCATGCTTTGCCATTCCGGCATTCCGGATTTTGGTCAGCATATCCGCAACGGGATCAGAAACGCTCATCCTTTTCTCCTACCAGCTGGATTTAGTGACGCCCGGAATAAGTCCTTCGCTCGCGAGTTTGCGGAAACAAAGGCGGCACATCTCAAATTTACGCAGATAACCCCTGGCCCGGCCGCAAATCCGGCAACGGTTAACTTTTCTTGTCTTATATTTAGGCGCCCGCAGGGCCTTTATGATCATCGCTTTTCTTGCCATTCCTGCTCCTTGTTATCAGGCCCGCGGCCTATTTCCTGAAAGGCATTCCGAATTTGGCGAGGAAGGCTTTCGCCTCCGCGTCGGTTCGGGCGGTCGTAACGATGGCTATGTTAAGCCCCGCGACCCGTTCAATCTTGTCAAAATCTATCTCCGGGAAGATGATCTGCTCGGTAATGCCCAGCGAATAGTTTCCGTGACCGTCAAACGCGTTCTGGTTTACCCCGCGAAAGTCTTTGACCCGCGGAAGGGCGACGTTCACAAGCCTGTCGAGGAACTCGTACATCATCGCTCCCCTAAGGGTCACTTTCGCCCCGATTTCCTGGCCGGTCCTAATCTTGAAATTCGCGATGCTCTTTTTGGCCTTTGTCTTGACGGCCTTTTGCCCGGTAATAAGGGTAAGATCGTCAATGGCCGCGTCAAGAAGCTTTTTATTCTGCAGGGCCTCTCCTACCCCCATGCTGACGATTATCTTTTCCAGCCTGGGCGTCTGCATCGGCGATTTGTAGCTGAATTCCTTAAAAAGCTCCCCCGCAATCTGTTCGCGGTATAGTTTTTTAAGCCGCGGTTCCTTGTTCTTCATTACAGAGCCTCTCCGCATTTTCTGCAGACCCTGGTTTTAACCGTTTTGCCCTTTTCGGACGACAGTTTGTAACCGATTCTTGTGGGTCCGCATTTTTTGCAGACGATCATCACATTGGAAGCGTGGATCGCCGCCTCTATTTCCGCAATACCGCCCCGGTCCTGCTGGCTCCGCCGCTTTTGGGCTTTCTTGACCATATTGGCCCCTTCAACCATTACCCGGTCCTTGTCGCGGAGTATTTTAAGGATACGCCCGCGCTTGCCTTTGTCTTTGCCGGTTATGATCTCGACGGTATCTTCTTTCTTGAGCTTATATTTATGTTCCGCTGCAACTGCCATACACTACCTCGACTCTATAACACTTCCGGGGCCAGGGAGACGATTTTCATAAAATCGCTCTTTTCCCGCAGTTCCCTTGCGACAGGGCCAAAAATACGCTTTCCCTTGGGATTAAGGGCGGCGTCTATGATAACACACGCGTTGTCATCAAAACGGATATAAGTTCCGTCCGGACGGCGGTATTCCTTGTGAGTACGAACCACGACCGCTTTTTCCACGGAGCCTTTCTTAATCGCCGAAGTCGGAAGCGCGTCCTTGACGGCAACGACGATAATATCCCCGATGCCCGCGTACTTGCGTTTTGAACCGCCAAGGACCTTAATACACTGAACGATCTTGGCCCCCGAATTGTCGGCCACATTCAGGAACGTTTCTACCTGAACCATTTCTCTCTCCTAGCGCGCCCTTTCAAGAATCGCCGCAAGTCTCCAGCATTTTTC
>JAIROH010000182.1 GCA_031257595.1 Treponema sp.
CAGATTGTCAATCTGAAACGGGAAGCCATCGGCTACCACATGGCCATGGATCATTACGGGGTAAACCTTGGCGGCGGCAATCTTTTTGAATGGGCCAAGGACATGGCCGTCAACGACAAGGATATGGTCTTTGTCCTTGACCCCGCTCCGTTGATTGCCGCCGGCGTTGATCCGGCCCGTGTCGCGGGCTGGATCTTTGACAAAGTCACCGTAGACGACGAAAACGGCAAGCCCGTACAGGTGGATAAGCTTTTAAAGCCGTTTGATTTACCGTAAACCGGTGTTCTGACAAAACCAAATTGTCTAATGGTAGCAAAACCTATGGCCACGTAGTTGCCGCCGGCCCCGCCGGCTTTCGTTTTTGTGCGCCTGCTCAAAATACGGGCACATGTGCCTGTCTCAATAAACAGCGGCACGGGTTTTGCCATCATTATAGCCTTTGATTTCGTCAGAACATTAGCCACTTTTTCGGCCTTATTCCCCGGATTTCTTGCTTTTTGCCCCGGTTTTTGCGATATTTGAGCAAGGAAAACAACGTTACCGGTGTTTTTCAGCCAATTTCCGAAAAATTCACAGATGTAAGCTTTTTTACGCCCGGAAGAGCCGTAAAGAGCTTTGCGCCAAAAGGAGCAGGTATGTCCGAGCGGAGCGTTGTCCCTATAGATCAGATTCTTCCCAATAAACTGCCGCTGGTTGCCCTTATGGGGCGTCCCATTTTCCCGGGGATTTTTACCCCGATCATGATCGGGAACCCTTCGGATGTCAAGGTGATTGACGAGGCTGTTTCGGGGGACGCCCTTATCGGCCTTGTCATGCTGCAAAACGAGACGGAAAATCCCGCGATAACCGATCTCTACAAAGTCGGGACGGCGGCAAAAATCGTACGGAAGATAAACCTCCCCGACGGCGGGGTGAACATTTTTATTTCAACCCTGAAACGTTTCCGCGTTAAAAAAACCCTTCACGCGTCGGCGCCCATCGTCGGGGCCGTGGAATACCTGGAAGAGGAAGAGGACAACACCGCGGAGGTAAAGGCCCTTACCAGGGCGCTTATCGCGGAGATGAAGCAGATTTCGGAAAACAACCCGCTGTTTTCCGAGGAAATGCGGCTTAACATGATAAACATCGATCATCCCGGAAAGATCGCCGACTTTATCGCCAGTATCCTCAATATAGACAAGGCTGAACAGCAGAAGGTTCTTGAGATGCTCAACGTCCGCAAGCGCATGGAACAGGTTCTTGTATTCATAAAAAAGGAACAGGAACTGCTCCGTATCCAGAAGCGTATCCAGAAAGAAATCAACGAAAAGATTGAAAAATCCCAGCGGGATTATTTTCTTAAAGAAGAACTCAAGGCGATAAAAACCGAACTGGGGATGACAACCGACGCGAAAAGTTCCGAATATCAGCGCTTTAAGGAAAAAATCGATGCCTTCGGGTTCGAGGGAGAAGTCAAGGAGACGGTCGAACAGGAGCTTGAAAAATTCAGCCTGATGGAACCCAATTCGGCCGAATTTATCGTAACCAGAAACTACCTTGACGTTATCGTGAGCCTTCCCTGGATCGAACCGGCCGTGGAAAACTTTAGCCTTAAAAACGCCTGGGAGATCCTTGACGCCGATCACTACGGCCTCAAGGACGTGAAAAACCGCATCGCCGAATACCTTGCGGTACGAAAGCTCCGGGGTTCCGCCGCGGGCGGGGCCAGGACTTCCGCGGCAAGCGCGGCCCGGAATTCCGGCAAGGTTTCCGGCGGCGGCTCCATTATCTGCCTGGTCGGCCCCCCCGGTGTGGGCAAAACTTCGGTCGGCCGCTCGATAGCGCGCGCCCTGGGCAAGGAATTTTTCCGGTTTTCTGTCGGCGGCATGCGCGACGAGGCCGAAATTAAAGGCCACCGCAGAACCTATATAGGCGCCATGCCGGGGAAGATTATCCAGGGCTTAAAGATCGTCAAGGCAAAAGATCCGGTGTTTATGATCGACGAAATTGACAAGATGGGGATAAGCTATCAGGGGGATCCCGCCTCGGCCCTGCTTGAAGTGCTTGATCCGGAACAGAACTACGCTTTCCGGGATCACTACCTTGATCTGCCGTTTGACATATCACGGGTCTTTTTTATCGTTACCGCCAATACCCTGGACACGATTCCCGTGCCTCTGCTTGATCGTATGGAAATCATTGAGATTCCCGGTTACATCGACACGGAAAAACTTGAGATTGCGAAACGCTACCTGGTTCCCAAGAGCCTTGAAAAAAACGGTCTCAGGCGCAGCCAGGTCCGTTATACGAAAGATAGTCTGCTGCATATCGCCAACGGCTATGCGCGGGAAGCCGGGGTCAGGGCCTTTGAAAAAAACCTCGACAAAATTCACCGGAAACTTGTCAAACAGATCGTTGAGGATCGGGAAAAACTTCCCGCCGGGGAAATCGCCGAAAATCCGGTACAGGCTGTCGACAAAAAGGCCGTGGAAAAACACCTGGGCAAACCGCTGTTCCCCCTGGACGTGCTCAAGAAAGCCGACAGGCCCGGCGTGAGCCTTGGCCTTGCCTGGACCAGCATGGGAGGGGACACCCTCGTTATTGAGGCTGTCTCCGCGCCGGGCAAGGGGGGCCTTACCCTGACGGGCAAAATGGGGGAGACCATGAAAGAAAGCGCCGCCATTGCGATGACCGTTGCGCGCAAGGCCGGGGTCGAACGCTACGGCGTGGAACCCGAATGGTTTGAAAAGAACCAGATACATCTGCACATTCCCGAAGGGGCGACCCCCAAAGACGGGCCATCGGCGGGAATTACGATGGCGACGGCGCTGTTGTCCCTGCTCAGGGGAAAGAGCATCGCCGGGGATCTTGCGATGACAGGGGAGCTTTCGCTGACCGGCCAGGTGCTTCCCATCGGCGGCCTCAAGGAAAAGACCATCGCGGCAAGACGGAACCAGGTAACGGACATCATCATTCCAAAACAAAACCTGCGGGATCTGGACGATATCCCCGATCATGTAAAGAAGGGCATTGGCTTCCATCCCGTGGAGCGCTTTGACGAGGTACTCGCCCTGGCGCTGCCGGATTAGCGGGCGGGCCTTGTACGAACACCCCAAACTTACGGTCTTTACCGCCGCCCTTGACGCCCTCTTCAGGGAAGTTGACGACTTCCTTGAAGACGAATGGGGCGAGGTCTTCTCCCTGCACCCGAACCGGCCGGCGCGGGGCGCCACGGATAATCCCGAAATGGATGGGCTGTTTGAAATCAGCGCCGACTTTACGCCGGGTATCGGATCGGAACAGGGAAGGGGCTACATTGTTTCGTTCAGGGCGGCAACGCTTGAAAAAATCCCCCCGGAACAGTTTGAATTTTTGATGCAGGAAGCCGCCGCGCTTGCCGCGGCAAAAATTCCGCGTTATTTTCCCGGCCGGGACCTCAGGGTCGTGCGGGACGGCAGGCGCTTCAAAATCGTCGGGGATTTTTCATTGGGTGAAGCATAGTGACAGCAAAACCCACGTCGCTGCTTATCGAGGCAGGCACTGGTTTAGCTGTTACCGCCAGGCTTTCGCGACCGGATCGTTCGGGTCCAGTTCCAGCGCGGCGCGGAAAAAAGCTTCCGCCTCGGCGTTCCGGCCCTGCTTAACGGCGAGCGTTCCAAGGTTGCTTATGATTTTGACATTGTCGGGATCGTCCTTAAGGGCCTTTTCCAGTTCTTTCCGGGCGCCGGCGTAATCGCCTGTTTCCATCAGACAGATTGCAAGCTCGTTCCTTGTATCGGCGTTGTCAAGGCCGCATTCGACGGCTTTTTCAAAGCACGCCGCGCCGTCTTTCCAGCGGGAAAGACGGCGCAGCCCCCAGCCGAGTATAAACCAGCCTTTACCGGCCCGGGGGTTCCGCTCAAGAAATTCCCGTATTTTTAGGATCGCTTTTTCTTCATCGTCTTTTCGCATAAGTGCGCAGGCTTCCCGGAAAGCATCGTCGTCAAGGCCGTTTTCCCGAATCTCCTCAAGAAGTTCCCGCGCTTTTTTTTGTTTTTCCCCGTCTACAGCGGCGTTATCTTCGGCGTCCGTTTCGCCCGAAACTTCCCGTTGAGATCCGGCGGCGAGCGGCGGTTCTTCTTCGCCAATGTAGAGGGTGAGAAGTTCCGCCGCCCGGTCGTATTCTCCCTGCTTGAAATAAAAGAGGCCGGCGTAGAAAATGGTGTCGTTAAGGGGCGCCGCAAGGGCGTCTTCCCAAGCCAACTCCGCGGAGACAACCCCCGCCAACGCTGACGTTGTGCCCGTCCCGGTTTCGGTTCCGGATGCCGCGGCGGCTTCGGCTCTTGCCTCAAGAACCAGGGCCCTGTTGAGGAGAATCGCCGGATGACGGGGAAAAAGCCCCGAAAGAACGTCGAATATTTCCAGGGCGGTATCGTGATCGCCGTTTTTCGCTTTAAGGATCGCCGCTTCGCTTAGTTCCACCAGTATGCCCGGTCTGACGGCCTTTACCAGCGCCCGGTAGTAGTCAAACCGTTCCTGATACGGAGAAGGCCCCGAAGTTCCCGAAAGCTCCCTGAGTATCCCGGACAGAATCATTTCCACGGAAAGCGTTTCGGCCGTAAAATCCGTTTCTCCGGGCGGCAGTTCTACCGGTAACGGTATCGAAGGGTTAAAGGAAAAACTATCCGTTTCGCCGTGCTCTTTGAATTGGGCGTACAGCGCCGGAGGAACGGTAATATAGATACGTCTGCCCTGTTCCATGTTTTTACGGCGTACCGGGCTCCGGCGTTTTGGCGCCGTCCGGCGGGGCCGCGGCCGGCGCTTTGCCGGCGTTTTCCGTTTCCGGGGTTTCCGCGGCGGCTTCTGTTTGTGAAGGCTGATCGGTTTTTTCGGCCTTCGCGCCGTCCGCCGGAATCGCGCTTTGGTCGGGCGGCCGTGACATGCCTATATAATCGTTAAGCCGTATTTTGTATCCCATGGGGATCGTTTCACCGGTAAATTGCATTGCCAGGGCGATGAGCTCTTTTCTTCCTTCAACCGCCTCAGATCGGATAAATTTTCCTTTCAGAAGAAAACTTTCCCTCGGGTCGTCAAAATCAACCCGGAGCGCCGTTTCCCGGTCCACCAGAAATTTGGCGACTCCCATCATGATAAGTTTTGCGCCGGAAAATGAAATATCCCTGAGTATACAGCGGCGCGGAACTCCCTGGATAAAAACGGCTGTTTCCTTGGTCAAGAGGCCCATTTTACGGATAGACTCGGGGTTGAGCAAGATTCGTTCGTCTCTTCGTTTGGCGGAATTGACATTCGCGTCCAGAACCCTTCCCATTATCTCGATAAGATCGTCCGGGGGCCGCTGGGTAAAAATCAGCGTAAAAAGGGCGATATCTTTGGATCCGCCGTAGGGGCTGTAGCCGGCGACCCGTGAGGCGACAAAAAAAGTTACCGGGTTCCCGGTTTCCGCATTTTTGAAACAAAAACGCAGACTCACCATATTGTTCGCCTGTTGAAGTTTGCCGGTAAGCCCGGTCTGGATATTGACGACAACTTTGGCGCCGCCAAAAGAAGTCGAATATATCACACAGGGCCAAAAATCACTTACACACTTTAGGTATACCTGCTGGGTAACAAGTCCGGTAACCTGGATGATTTCTTTGGTAAAGGTCACGTCTATCGTTTTGTATCGTTCGTAATACGTCGCAATTTTCTGACCGGTTACAAGAGCCATTTGTTTTACTATAAGTACCTTTTCCCCGGAAGTCAATTGTATGAGCGGTAGGTCAGCAATTCTCGGTTTATGTTCCGAAAACGAAAAAACCCCGTAAAAATTTATCGAGCGCGGCTTTTCCGGCCAGACGCCTTTTTGGGGCGCGGCTAAATTTCGTATACCGCCCTGGCTATCGGCATCCTGCGCCCCATCCCAAAGGCCCGTGGGGAAACCTTTAATACCGGCGGGGCCTGGCGGCGTTTGAATTCGGCGCGGGCCACCGCCCTGACAATCCGTTCGGCCAATTCCCTGTTTTTTCCCCTGGCGGCGATTTCGCCGGCGGAAAGGTTGCCGAAAAGGTACAGCTTGAGTATTTCGTCAAGCTCTTCGTAAGGCGGCAGGCTGTCTTGATCTTTCTGGTTCGGCCGCAGTTCCGCCGAAGGAGGCTTGTCCAAAATCGCCTGCGGGATAATCGTTTTCCGCCCCGCCTCTTTTTCCCGCTCGTTGATCCGCCCGCACAGGGCAAACACTTCGGTCTTGAAAAGGTCGCCAATCGGCCCCAGTGCGCCGTTTGTGTCTCCGTACAACGTACAGTAACCCATCGCAAGCTCGCTTTTGTTTCCCGTGGTAAGCAGCATCGAATTAAACTTGTTGGAATACGCCATCAGCAGCGTTCCCCGAATCCGGGCCTGAAGGTTCTCCTCGGCAATGTCGAACGGCCGCCCTTCAAAAACCCCCTCAAGGGTCGCGAGGAACGCGCTAAACGCCGCCTCTATCGGCAGCGTCTGGTAACGGCAGCCAAGAACCGCGGCGAGTTCCGCGGCGTCGACATTGGAACCCCGCGACGAAAACCGCGACGGCATGCTGAAACACGCGACGTTTTCCTTTCCCGCGGCCCGTACCGCGAGGTACGCGACGAGCGCCGAATCAATCCCCCCGGACAATCCCAGGTGCGCTTTCCCAAAGCCGCACTTTGCCATATAGTCCCTGATCCCGGTGACAAGCGCCCCTTCAAGTATGTCAAGCTCCTCTTTGTCTAAAGGATCCGTATCATGATGAGGGGGCAGGCCGGTTCCCGCGTTCCGGCTTCCCGCAACGCCCTCCGAATTACCGCGCCTGTCTTCCGCCGAATCCCACAGTAAAAGGTCTTCCTCAAACGCTTTGGCGCCGGCCCTGATTTTCGGGGCTCCGCCCTCCGACGTTCCGTTCTCCGCCGTCCCGTTTCCCGGAGTTCCGTCCGGCACGGTAACAAAAGAGCGGCCGTCAAAAATAATCGAATCGTTCGCGCCGACGGCGTTAATGTAGACAAGCGGCACGGAACCCCGCCGGCAGATCCGATCTGCCAGCGCCTGCCTGATTTTAAGTTTTCCCGCGTAGTACGGCGACGCGGACGGTACGCAGAGCAGGGTAATGCCCTTGTCCATAAGAAGACGGACGGGGTCACAGGCATAGCGGGTCCCCGGAGTTTCCGTTTCGCGCCACACATCCTCGCAAATCGCAAAGCCTATCCGCTCGTTCCGCCATTCGAACACCGGCCAGTTTTCCGCCGGCTCAAAATTGCGGGCCTCGTCAAACACGTCGTAGGTGGGCAGCAGGGTTTTTATCTGCTCAAAGACAAGCTCCCCGTCAAGAATAATCCCGTAGGCGTTTACCAGCGCCTTGCCGCTCTGTCTTTTATTCCGGTTTACATAACCCACGGCACAGGCAATGCCGGCGGGCAGTTCCCGCTGGAGGATCCGCAGCGATTGGATATTAAGCTCGACAAAACGGTCCTGGTCCAGCAGATCCATCGGCGGATAACCGCAGACGGCCATTTCCGGGAACAGGACCAGTTCCGCTCCGGCTTCAACGGCATTCCGGGAAAACGCGATGATTTTTTCCCTATTCGCGGTAAAATCCCCGATAACGGAGTTGATCTGGGCGGCTGCAATTTTCATATACCAAGGATACACGGCAAAGGGCGCCTGAGCAATAGATTGTCCCGGCAGTGGAGGCCCATTAAAAAAACATATGCTCAATTACAATTTTTATTCCGATTATAATAAGAGCCACCCCTCCCGCGAATTCCGCTTTTGATTTGAATTTCGCTCCAAACATATTGCCGATTATTACGCCGCACATTGATATGAAAAATGTTATCGTACCGGTTATTAATATCGCCATGTATATATTAACCTTAAAGAAGGCAAATGTTACGCCAACGGCCAGCGCGTCAATGCTCGTCGCAATGGCCAAAACAAGCATTTTTATAAATCCGAAAGAATCTTTATCCGGTTTTTCTTCTTTCGCCTCTTTTGAAAAACTCTCTTTTATCATTTTTCCGCCGATAAACCCAAGTAAAATAAACGCAATCCAGTGATCTGAATTCTGAATTTTATTTGTAAAATAAATTCCCGCAAAATATCCGATCATTGGCATGAGGGATTGGAAGAACCCGAAATACGCGCCGGGAATTATTATTTCAATTGGCTTTGGTTTTTTTATCGGCAGACCCAGAGTGATTGATACGGCAAACGCGTCCATTGCCAACCCTACGGCGATTAAAACAATTTCCAATAAACCCATAAAATCACCAAATCTGCGAGACTTGTGAGACAACCAACCGGGTTGTTGAACAAGTCCATTATCTATTTGCTTTGCCAAGTATTTTTTTAAGTCTTAGCAGCAGTACAACCAGCGCCGCCGTAAATATCAAACAACTCCGGTAGCCCCAGGCGGCGCCGATGTAGCGGTTTATGTAACCTGTGGAAAGCTGCATCAGGGCGTTGAAAAGACCGGCTATCGCGATAACGGCGCTGGTCATAACCGGCGCGTTAACGCCAAATGCCCCTATGGCTACCGCCATGATCGTGGGCCAAAGTATGGCGATAAAAAAGCCAAGAACGGGAAGGACATAGATCCCCGCCCGTCCCAGGGCAAAGCCGGCGATAAAGATCATCCCGATAATCGCTGTCGCACCGATAAGGCTTTTTATATAGCCGATTTTTTCAATTACAAAACCGCTGACCAGGCGGGACAGGGTAAACAAGACAAAGAAGCTTGACACAAAACCGGCGCCGGTGGTTGTGGGATCCATGCCGTAAACGTCCTGAAAATACAGGCTCCCCCAGTTTGACGTGGCCATTTCGGTACTCATCATAAGCCCCAGTGTAACGCCGAAAAACCACACCATCGGGGTACGGAGGGCGCCCGTAAAGCCGATCCTGGACCCGGTCACGCTTTCCCGCGGAAAATTATCGGCAGGCTCGGGGTATTTCGCCATGGCTGCGGGAATGAAAAAGATCAGTATCAACGGAATGGAAAACAGGTAAACATGCCGCCAGCTTATTCCCTCCGTGTTACAGAGTATGCCCGCGGCCCTGGGCCCGAAGATCGCGCCGACTCCGTACATAAAATGAAGCAGATTCAAAAAAAGGGCGGCTTTTTTTGAAAAAAGGATCGACGCAAGGCCGTTTATGCCAATGTCAAAAAGCCCAAAACAGGAAAATACAAGAAATAGACACGCGGCGGTCATCCAAAAGTTCGGAGCGAAAAAAATCGACAAAAGACCCAAAAAGGCGAAGATAAAGCCCAGAAGGTACACTTTTTTGACGCCGAACCGGGAAAGGATAAAGCCGGCGGCAACGCAAAAGAACGTATAGCTGAACGAAAGCAGAGAAACCATCCGTCCCTGTTCATCATAAGAAACGCCGAATTCGGTTTTGATAAGCGGGTACGAGACGCTCTTGATGTTTTCAAGAAAGCCAAACAAAAACATCGTACCGTTTATCAGAATGATAAGGAGTATGCGGGTCTTTTTAGAAGCTGCCATTTCCTTTATACTCTAGTTGAATATATGAAACGTGTAAATTGGCACGCCCTTGCCGCTGAAAGCGTACAGGCAGCTTTCCCGCGCCCCCGGCAAAAAGGAACGCACGCCTCCCTTTTTGCCGCCCTCGTCGGATGGGCGCTTTTTTCGGCGCTGGCGGTTTTTATTATATGGGAGTTTCGGGACAGGGCGCGTCTTGTCCGGGATAACGAAAACGAACGAATCCTCACCACGTTGTTTGCAAGCCTTAGGGATTATGACGATCTTGGCTCCGCCATCACGGAAAACGAGATGCTCAGGCAGCGTATTACCGGTTTCGCGGTTTACGACAGCGACCGCGCCCTGATTCAGCGCTGGGGAGAGGTTCCTTCCGTCTTTGATTTTTCCCTTATCGAAAATCAGACGACCGGGCGGTTTAACCGCTACACGATCCCCGACAGGCGTAGCGGTTCGGTAACCTTTGTGATTCACAACGACAGGCCTCCGCCCAAACCGGAGATTTCTTCCGGAAACGGCGACCGGCGCGGCGCGGCATGGTTCAACGTTTTTTCAGGCGGCAATTATGTGTACATCAACGTAGGCCATCCCGCGTACTGGCGTACCGTAACCGTTACCGGCATACTGTATCCGCTTTCAATTCTGGGGCTTTTGGTACTGGCCTTGACTGTGCGCGGCCTTTATGTACGGAACATCGAGTACCGTGAACGCATCAAGGCCCAGCAGAATCTGGTGGTGCTGGGAACTGCGGCAAGTACCCTGGCCCACGAGATCAAAAATCCTCTTCACTCGATAAAACTCCAGACCGGTATTCTCAAGAAGATGCACGGAACGGACGGCCCGGGTCTTGAAGAAATAGACCGTATTGACGAAGAGATCGATCGTCTTGCCGCGCTGACTTACCGGGTAAATGATTACCTTCGGGACGCGAGAGGAAACCCCGAAACGATTGACATTGCCCAGGTTATTAAAGAGACGTCAATCCGCCTGTGCGGCAGGTCCGTATTGGACGGACATTCCGTTTACCCGGAAGCTTCCGCGAAAGTTTTTATGGACAGTGACCGGGCCAGATCGGTATTTGAAAACATCATCACCAACGCGATGGAATCCGGCGGCCCCGTGGAAGAATGCGGAGCCGCGCTGGAACGGGACGGGGACAGAATAACGGTAAGTATTTTTGACCGGGGCCGGGGTATCGCGGAAACGGATATCAAGCGGGTCTTCGATCCGTTCTTTACCACCAAAAGCAGCGGGACAGGAATCGGCCTTGCGGTAAGCAGGCGCTTTTTGGAAGCCGCCGGCGGAAGCATTTCTGTCGAAAACCGTCCGGGGGGCGGCGCTTTTGTAAAGGTAGTACTGCCATGCGCGTCCTGATTGTCGACGACGAGAAAAACATCCGGGAATCGCTGCGAAAATACTGCGGCCTTGAATCCATTGAGGCGCTCTGTACC
>JAIROH010000187.1 GCA_031257595.1 Treponema sp.
TGGAATCAAGCGTAAACGGATTTTTCCCCTGATCCTTGAGCCTGGGATCGTAGCGGAACAGCGGCCAAAGACCGCAGCTGACCACCGCTTTCTGCTGATCCATGCCGTGCATCATGTCGATGCCGTGGTTGATGCAGTGGGAATAGGCGATGATGATCGACGGGCCGTCGTAACTTTCCGCTTCCCTGAACGCCTTGATAACCTGGGCCATGTTGGCGCCCATCGAAACTTTGGCAACGTACACATAGCCGTAACTCATCGCCATCGCGCCAAGGTCTTTCTTGGTGATGTCTTTGCCGCCGGCGGCGAATTTGGCGATCGCGCCGACGGGGGTAGCCTTGCTCATCTGGCCGCCGGTATTGGAATACACCTCGGTATCGAGGCAGAGGACGTTGACGTTCCGGCCCGAAGCAAGCACATGATCCAGGCCGCCGTAGCCGATATCGTAACCCCAGCCGTCGCCGCCGAGTATCCACACCGATCGCTTGATAAAATGATCGGTCAGCGAAAGAAGCATCTTTGCCGCGGGCGAGGCCTTTGCCTTTTCGTCGTTTTTAAGGGCAGCCTTGAGTTCGTCCGTGTTTTTCCGCTGTTCCTCTATCGCGGCGTCATCCGCCTGGGCGTTGGCGAGAATCCTGTCGATAAGGGCCGCCTGGATACCCTCGCCCTTCACCTTCACGGCGACTTCCCTCGCGTGTTCGGCGAGCTTGTCGCTGGTCAGCCTCATCCCCATGCCGAATTCGGCGGCGTCTTCAAAAAGGCTGTTCGACCAAACCGGCCCGCGGCCGTCGGCCCGCTGGCAGTACGGGGTACTGGGAAGGTTTCCGCCATAAATCGAGGAACAGCCTGTCGCGTTGGCGATAACCGCCCGGTCGCCGAAAAGCTGGGAAAGGAGTTTTACATACGGAGTTTCCCCGCAGCCCGCGCAGGCCCCGGAGAATTCAAAGAGGGGCCGCTTGAGGGCAAGTCCCTTGGGGGTAGCCAGGTTGAGTTCGGCGGCCGGCGCCTCGGGCAGGGCCATAAA
This sequence comes from Treponema sp., assembly GCA_031257595.1. GTDB lineage: Bacteria > Spirochaetota > Spirochaetia > Treponematales > Breznakiellaceae > JAIROH01. The sequence goes on from JAIROH010000187.1 coordinate 1,025, forward strand.
GTAATCCCATATCGGCGTTTGGGAGGAGCGGTATTCAATCGTATTGTGTACCCAGTTAAGCGCCTTCCGTTCCGGGTTGTCTTTCGCCTTGGCCGGACACTGGTTGATACAAACCCCGCACTGCATGCAGTCTTCGCTTGATATTTGCAGCGTGATTTTCTTTCCCGCTTCGGCCTTGGGCCTGATTTCGGCGGTCTTGAATCCCGGAGGAGCCCCGGCCGCTTCGGCGTCGGTAAGGGTTTTCATCCGCATAACGGCGTGGGGGCAGACTACGGTACATTGGCCGCACTGGATACAGATGGCCGGATCCCATTCCGGAACCTTTTCCGCGATGGCCCGCTTTTCGTACTGCGTCGTGGCCGTGGGGAAGGTCCCGTCTTCGGGGATCTTCGATACGGGAAGCTTGTCGCCTTCCTGAACGACCATCGTTCCCAGCACTTCGCGGATCCACGGATCCTTCGCGCCGGACATGGCCTTTTTCATATGAATATCCCCTTCGGTGGAAGAAGGGTATTTCACTTCCCGCACGGCGTCCAGGGCCATTTCAATCGTGGCGATGTTTTTCTGTACGATGTCGGCGCCTTTTTTTCCGTAGGATTTTTCGATGAATTTCTTCATATATTCGACGGCCTCGGCTTCGGGAAGAACGTCGGAGATCTTGAAGTACGCGGCCTGCATGACAACGTTGATACGGGTACCCATGCCGGCCTTGCCGGCAATGTCGAACGCGTCTATCACAAAGAATTTAAGCTTTTTGTCGATGATCCGCTTCTGGGCTTCCACGGGCAGATACTTCCATACTTCGGCGGCTCCGTAGGGGCTGTTGAGAAGGAACGTAGCCCCTTCCTTGGCGTTTGCCAGCATGTCGTAGGTTTCCATGTAGGTAAACTTGTGACAGGCCAAAAAATCCGCCTTGGTGATAAGGTACGGCCTGCGTATGGCCCGCTTGCCGAATCGGAGGTGGGAAACGGTAAAGCCGCCGGATTTTTTCGAGTCGTAGGAAAAATACGCCTGGGCGCTGAGTTCCGGCTTGGCGTCCCCGATGATTTTGATCGAGTTTTTGTTGGCGCCGACTGTTCCGTCCGATCCAAGGCCGTAAAACATCGCCTCGTTCATCCCTTCTTCGGGAACCACAAAATGTTCGTCGTAGGAAAGGCTTTTACCCTGAACGTCGTCTTCGACCCCGACCATGAAATTCGCGATTTTCTTTCCCGTAAGGTTGTCGAACACCGCTTTGACCATGCCGGGGGTAAATTCCTTGGAACCAAGACCGTAACGGCCGCCCAGCACCACCGGATAATCCTTGAACGGGCCTTTTCCCGCGCTCATCACTTCGCCGATCGCCGTGCGGACATCTTCGTAAAGCGGTTCGCCGAGCGCGCCCGGCTCCTTGGTTCTGTCGAGAACCGCGATAGCTTTGACGCTCGGAGGCAAGGCCCGCACAAACGCCGACGCGTCAAAGGGCCGGTACAGCCGCACTTTGAGTACGCCGACTTTTTCACCCTTGGCTTCAAGGTGTTCGACGGTTTCTTCAACCGTTTCCGTCCCGGAACCCATGATGATGATGACCTTTTCGGCGTCTTTCGCGCCGAAGTAGTCAAAGAGGTGATAACTCCGGCCCGTAAGTTTGGCGAATTTGTCCATTTCCGCCTGAACGATGCCGGCGACTTCGTCGTAGTACTTGTTCACCCCTTCGCGGCCCTGGAAATAGGTGTCGGGGTTCTGGGCCGTGCCGCGCATAAACGGCTTTTCCGGGGTAAGGCCCCGAAGCCTGTGCTGCCGGACCAGTTCGTCGTCGATCATCTGTTTCATTATGTCGTAGGAAACTTCTTCGACCTTTTGCAGTTCGTGGCTTGTGCGGAACCCGTCAAAAAAGTGCAGGAAAGGCACCCGTGAACGCAACGTGGACGCGTGGGAGATAACGGCCAGATCCATCACTTCCTGAACGCTGTTGGCGGCAACCATCGCCCAGCCGGTCTGACGACAGGCCATAACGTCCTGGTGATCGCCGAAAATGGAAAGGCTCGACGTCGCCAGGGCGCGGGCGGCGATATGGAACACCGTCGAGGTAAGCTCCCCGGCGATCTTGTACATATTGGGAATCATCAGCAAAAGCCCCTGGGAAGCGGTAAACGTCGTGGAAAGGGCGCCGGTGGTAAGGGCGCCGTGAACGGCGCCGGCCGCGCCCGCTTCGGACTGCATTTCTACAACCTGGGGAATCGTATCCCAGAGGTTTTTCCGTCCCTGGGCGGAAAATTCATCGGAAAGTTCCCCCATCGGGCTGGACGGGGTAATCGGATAAATGGCAATTACTTCGCTCAGCGCGTGAGCCACATACGCGGCGGCGGTATTTCCGTCAATCATAACCATGTGTTTATCGGACATGCTTTTCCTCGATAATTAGTGAATTTTATTTAAGTATATTCTTTAACTGGCGAATATTCAAGGGACGCGTTGCCGTTCAAACCTCCCTGAACACCGTTTCGGCTTCGGGGATCCGTACCTGACCGAGGCTGAGCCTGACCGTATCGTTGAGTTCAACGCTTTTTTTTGCCGGTATCTGGGTTTCCAGGGCCAGTTCAGGAATCAGGACGACCAGAAAATTCCCCCGTTTTTCAACGGCGATCCCCTCCCATTCGGAACCTTTTTTATCCGACAAATACACGGCAAGCCAGTGGGCTTTGGACGCCCGTTCCGCCTGGCTTACCGCCTGGGCCGCCGCGTCGCCGGCCGCGAGGCGGATCAGCATTTCGTCGGCGTCAAGAATGCCGGCAAGGCCCGGCCCGGCAACTTCGGCCGCGTTCGTCCCGGCGAGAAAAGCCCGGATCTGCTGGTGGGCCAAAAGATCCGTATAACGCCGCAGCGGGCTTGTAACCTGGGTGTAAGCGTCAAGGCCAAGACCCCAGTGAAGGCCGGGCCGGACGGACACGCCGCGGGGCCTCATGCAGCGCCGCAGTTGGTAGCTTCCCGCGAGGCCCGGAAGGGGTTTTGAGGGAAGGTCTCCGGGTTCCTGGGAAATGTAGGGAAAAGCCAGACGCCGTTCCCGCGCCCAGGCCGCGGCGCCCTCTCCGGCAAGAAGCATGCATTCCCGGACCGTTTCCGAGGATTTATGGCGGGCAATCGGCCGGATCACGACGCCCGATACATCATCCTTTTCTACCGACATGTGAACTTCCGGAAGTTCAATATTCACCGCGCCGGCGCCGAGCCTTCGCGCAAGGTTGATTTCCCCCAGACGGAACAGGTCGCGCAGTACGGGGCCTTCCCGCGTTGAAGGCTTGCCGGCAAGATCGTCGGCTTCTTCATATGTCAGCCGTGTAACCTGTACTATCGACGGAAAGATCTCAACGGAGGCGGGTTTTCCCTCACGATCGAGAACCAGCTCAAATGTCAAAGCGGGAGACGTTTTGCCCAGGCCTAGGGCAAAATAAGGCAGCGCCCCGTCCGAAAGCATACGGCGGCATTTTTCGGGGAGGTAGGCTGTAGCCCCGCGGTTTCTCGCCTCAATATCCGCGGCCGAACCGGGAACGACCGCGGCGGCGGGATCGGCCACGTGGACATAGAGCCGGGCGCCTTCAAAATCCGGGCCTGACGTTTCCAGCGAGACCGCGTCGTCGGGATCGTCGCTCCAGGGGCTGTCTATCGCGAAAGCCGGAAGCCCGCTGAGGTCTTTCCTCCCTTCCATCAATGACGGAGGGATCGGAAAGGCCGGCGCCTCTCCCTGGGCAACGCCAAAGCGGGCCGGATGGGGGTTCGTCCGCATGTCCCAAAAACCCGTTTCAAGAAGAAAACGGTGGGCTTCCTGGGGCGTCTCCGGACGGGCGAGATCCTTCAACGTGCGGCTTTTTTCGCTTTTGCCGTACGCCAGAGCTTCGACATCCTGTAAAAAACGACCGTCGCCGGCGCGGGGATCGCCTGAAAAATTCAATTGTCCGTCACGGAGCCTTTCAAAAAACGCCTCCCGTTCCCGGGTTTCCCGTTCCCTGCTCCGCCGTTTTTCCCCGGCGGCGGCGATTTCGGCGGCGCTACGGGGAAGGACCGCAGCGGCCGTCCCGGTAAAGTAAAAGCCGTCAAAAACAAGGATCCGCGCCGCCCACGCGCTTTGCGGGCTGTATTCCCCAAACGCAAGCTCGGCCAGCTCCCGCAGCGGAACCGGCCCGCCTCCCTCAAGCAGTTCCCACGCGCCCCGAATATCAGGCGAAACGCCCGGCTCGGCATCCGATAGAGCGTCCGGCGGGACATCCGCCTGAATACCCCGCGCCGCCTTCGCCAGGGGGCCTTCAATACCCGCGAGGCTTTTCAGGGGTCCGGGATGGATGACCTCAATGTCTTTTTCCCTGACCTTGAAGGTTTCGGTCCCGTCTTTTCCGGCAACGGTAATGGTGATTTTTTCGCCGGTTTCGGCGACCAGCGCGGGGCGGTTTTTGTAGACGGCAAGGCAGCCCGGACTAATCATTACGCCGCCTGCCCAAAAATTTTCTCATCCCCGCGACGGCTATGCGGAAAGGGAGGGGTTCCATACGCCCGCGCAGCGTTTTAAGGCTTTCGATGATGGGTATCTTCTGCGGACAGCGGCGTTCGCAGTTTCCGCAGGCCACGCAGTTTGCCGGTCCGCAGCTTTGGGCGGACGTAAACGCCGCGCTGGTCATGTACTGCTGCCAGCCGGCAAAACGGCCCATCGCAAACGACGTATTGTAGGCGGCAAAACAGCCGGGGATGTTTACGTTCCGGGGACAGGGCATACAGTAGCCGCAGCCCGTACAGTGTATTTTGTACAAAGCGTTGAACACTTCCCGAACCCGCCGGTACAGTTCCAGTTCCGCGGCGCCGAGGGAACCGGGAAGCGTAAGATCGGCCAGAGCGGCGTTTTCCAGAACCTGGGCCGGATCGTTCATCCCCGAAAGAACCACCGCCGCTTCGGCATGGTTCCACACCCAGCGCAGTCCCCATCCCGCGAGAGAAAATCCGGCGGGGGAAAATCCGGCGGAACGGGAACCGGCCAATTTGTCCGAGGAAATGCCGGACAAATTGGCCTGCCTGAAAATTTCCGCCGCTTTCCGGGGAAGGCCCGCGGCAAGCTTTCCTCCCAAAAGAGGCTCCATGATGATAACCGGCATGGTCTCCGCCGCTTTTTTAAGGCCCTTCACTCCGGCCTGAAAATTTTCGTCGCTGTAGTTGTACTGAATCTGGCAGAATTCCCAGGGGAAGAGGTCAAGGATTTTAAAAAATTCTTCCCCGATTCCGTGAAACGAAAAACCGATTTGTCTGACGGCGCCGCTTTTCTTTTTACCGGCTATCCAGTCTTCGGCGCCAAGTTCCACAAGGCTTTTCCAGAACGCCGCGTCGGTAAGCATATGCATAAGGTAGTAGTCGATACGATCCGTTTTGAGCCGCAAAAGTTCTTCGTTAAAAAAACGATCGAAATCCGCGGTCTTTTTTATCAGCGCTATCGGAAGTTTTGAGGCGATAAACACCTTGTCCCTGACGCCGTTTTTTTTCAGTACCGTTCCCAGGGCTTCTTCGCTTCCCGGATACATCCACGCGGTGTCAAAATAGTTTACCCCGTTTTCGACGGCGGTCATGATGATTTTTTCCGCCTTTTTCATGTCGATAACGGCGAGGTTCCGGGGAAAGCGCATGCACCCCAGGCCGAGAGCCGAAAGCCTGTTGCCGGATTTTTTGTCAACGCGGTACTGCATGATCCATTATGGCATGAGCGCCATGGAACTTCTAGGCTCAGGCTGACGCCGAACGGTGACTGACACCATATACGGTGGGGAGAACGGTATTTTGCCCGGATTATTAAAGACATGCGGGAGTATTTTTACGTGATGGAGTACATAGACCAAAACCCTGTCAAGGCCGGTTTGGTACAGGATGTGGGGGAGTGGAAAGTTTCCGGCGCGTATTATATCCGGCATGGTCTTTCCGGTCTGGTCGACTATACCGGTTTAACCCGCCTGCCGTATATCAAGCAGCTACCGGCCCCAAAAAGGTGACTGACACCCTTGCGGGCCGCGTCACCCAAAAAGGTGACTGACACCCCCGCGTGGCCTGGAGGGGGAGCACACCGCACGCCTAAAACGGGAAGCGCCCGGCGGGGCCTGTCCGTAAAATCCTGTACCTATTACGGGGGTAAACCACCCCTCTCTCCGCAGGTCTGCTTCGCAGCCCGAA
>JAIROH010000018.1 GCA_031257595.1 Treponema sp.
AAATTATAAAAGCTTATACATTGTATCAATCCTTGCCTTTGCGAATAGTAAAAGTAGATATGATAAAAGCATTAAAGTTATCGTCCAAATATAGTATTTATGCTTATGATGCATATTAGGGTTGTTTAGAAACTCAGTTTCTGAACAACTTCCGCTAAAAACAGTAATTTCGCAGCCTGAAAGGCGAGAAATTACAGGACTTGTGAGATAACCAACCGGGTTATCGAACAAGTCTATTATCTGGAAACATCATACAGATTGAATTTGCCCTTATTAACATTGGATGGGCCAATGAAAAATAATGGAAAAGATATGAAAATAACCATATTAGAGGTATAACGATGAAAATATTTAAATATTCTGAAGCACGGCAGAATTTCTCAACGGTATTAAACACCGCATTAAAAGAAGAAGTAATAATTACACGAAAAGATGGAAATCGATTTAAGCTGGTTCCCATAAATAAAAAAGCAAAAAAATCACCTTTTGATATTGAGGGGATAGATACGGACATTACAACACAAGAAATAATAGAAATAATAAGGGAATGTAGAGAAGGAAGTGATTATGTTAAAAATAAATATCAATGAAGCAAAAAACATCGCATAACGGTCTGTATGCGCTTCGGTTCCTAAAGGGGAAGCTGCTTGCGCAGCATCAGAGACCTCGGCCTCCGCAATGGCCGGGTCATTCGCTACGCTCATTCCCACTTTCTGATTACCACACAAGCGGCTTCCAATACAGCTGGAACGTTATGCGACATAAAAAACCCAAAATTGTATACAAAAGTAGACTCTTTCTCCTACTATTAGGGTAGTACGAATTTTTTCCTTGATTTTATTGATACTTGAGTATAGAATAATATAAGGAGAAGATAATGCCTATTTTATCATTGTTTTATGGTATTGTTGTTCGTATGTATAGGGAAGTTTCCGGAAAACATCATAAACCACATATTCATGTTGAATATGCCGAGGACGAAGTTATAGTAGCATTGGATGGTGAAATTCTTGAAGGTCAAATTCCTAAATCAAAAATGAAATTAGTTGAAGCATGGATGGAAATACATCATGATGATTTGGAGGCAAACTGGAAGCTGCTTTCCAAGGGTGAAGAATATTTTAAAATCGATCCGTTAAAATAAGGAGATAAAATGTCAACCCCTAAAATAATCAGTGTTGAAGCAGTTAAGGACTATAAAATTAAATTAAATTATGAAACTGGTGAGATAAAATTATTTAATGTATTGCCGTATATTTCTGGTACATGGTATAGGGAATTAAATAATTATAGTTATTTTAAAACAGTTCATATAATTTCAAATGGAAAAGGAATTGAATGGGAACATGGTCAGGATATTGCTCCACACGAATTATATGATATGGGCGTTTCCATAAATGAAAATATTAAAAAAACGTAAAAGGGTTTTTTACGTTGCATAGGTCTGTATGCGCTTCGGTTCCTAAAGAGGAAGCTGCTTGCGCAGCATCAGAGACCTCGTCCTCCGCAATGGCCAGGTCATTCGCTACGCTCCATTCCCACTTTCTGATTGCCGCGCAAGCGCTTTCCATACCCCGGAGCTTGCTCCGGTTTAAATATGTAACACTTAGAATTTGTGGGTATGGATTCCCCGCATACAATCCATACCTTTTCGGTTAAACCTGTTCGCGGGGGCTTGATATGTTTCCCGTGTTACTGTATAAAGAAACATGCTGTGGCTCAGGAGGAAAAATGTTTGATCCGCGTAAAGAACAGAACCGGGCCGCCAACCTTGTTTCTTTGACGGATACCGTACGCTCAATGCTTGAGGATGAAGACGATCTTGTCGCGGCCCTGGCAAATGTTTCGGCGGCGATACGCTTCTACGTTGATGATATCAACTGGGCCGGATTTTATATCCTCAAAGGAACGGAACTGGTATTGGGCCCTTTTCAGGGTCTTCCCGCCTGTACCAGAATAGAGGAGGGAAAGGGGGTCTGCGGACGGGCGGTGCGGGACGCCGAGCCGTTAATCGTCGCCAATGTGCATGAATTTCCCGGCCACATCGCCTGTGATTCCGCCTCAAATTCGGAAATGGTTGTTCCCCTGTTTAAAGACAACCGGATCTACGGTGTTTTGGATGTTGACAGCCCAAGTTTTGACCGGTTTTCCGGTCCCGAAGCCGATGTTTTGATCCGGATAGGCCGGGAGATAAGCGCGTTTCTTTCCCGGAGCGCTGAAGAGGCGTCACGGTGAAAATCAAGATTTGCGGGCTGTTCCGCGACGAAGACATTGATTACGCGAACGAGGCGCTTCCCGATTACATCGGTTTTGTGTTTGTCCCCCAAAGCCGGCGGCGGATAAGCCCCGGCAGGGCGGCGGAGCTTCGGAAAAAACTCCGGGCGGAAATAGTTCCGGTGGGCGTTTTTGTCAATGCCGACAGCGCCGAAATCGCCGCCCTGTACCGGGACGGCGTTATAGCGGCGGTTCAGCTTCACGGCGGGGAAACCGACGAGTACATCGGCCGTTTAAAGGAACGCTGCGACGCGCCCCTTATCCGGGCGCTTCGCGCCGAAGATATTGAAGCTTCGGTCCGTGCCGCCGGTCCGGATTCGCCGTCCGGGCTTTCCCGGTTTTCCGGGCCGGCCGACTATCTTTTGATTGATAACGGGAACGGCGGTACGGGGCAAAGCTTTGACTGGAAGCTTCTGGACATACTGCGAAACCCGGCCCGCCGGGACGGCGAAAGTCATCCGCCGGTTCCGTTTTTTCTTGCCGGGGGCATTGGCCTCCACAATATAGACGCGGCGCTGGCCCGCCGTCCCTACGCCGTCGACATTTCAAGCGGAGCGGAAACGGACGGCGTAAAGGACAGGGAAAAGATCCTGCGATTGGCGGAGAAGGTCCGCGCTTGCCGCGGATGACCGGCGCGGCCCGTATAACGAAATTTTCGGTTTGCGAAAAAGGACAGCGTAATGAATGAAGGACGATTCGGAGAATTCGGGGGCCGCTATATTCCGGAAACCCTGATGAACGAGATTCTCGATTTGGAAAGATCGTATGGTTACTACAAAAACGATCCCGCTTTTAACGCGGAACTCGGCGATCTTTTGAAGAACTACGCGGGCCGTCCCAGCCTCCTCTATTTTGCCGAAAAGATGACTTCCGATCTGGGCGGCGCCCGGGTCTACCTGAAACGGGAAGATCTTAACCATACCGGTTCCCACAAGATCAACAATGTACTTGGGCAGGTACTGCTTGCGAAAAAACGGGGGAAGAAGCGGGTAATAGCCGAAACCGGCGCGGGTCAGCACGGCGTCGCCACGGCCACCGCCGCGGCTTTGCTCGGCCTTGAATGTGAAATCTTTATGGGAAAGGAAGATACCGAACGCCAGGCCCTGAACGTTTACCGCATGGAGCTTCTCGGCGCGGCGGTACATCCGGTTATGTCGGGAACCCGGACCCTGAAGGACGCGGTAAACGAAACCATGAGGGAATGGGTAAGCCGGGTCGAGGACACCCACTATGTACTCGGCTCGGTCATGGGGCCTCATCCGTTTCCGGTGATGGTGAGGGATTTCCAGAGCGTTATCGGGAAAGAGGCCCGCGAGCAGATACTCGCGAAAGAGGGAAAGCTTCCTTTGGCGGCGATAGCCTGCGTGGGCGGCGGAAGCAACGCGATGGGCCTCTTTTACCGTTTTATCGAAGATAAAACGGTGCGGCTTATCGGCTGCGAGGCCGCCGGAAAAGGCCTTGACACGGATCTGCACGCGGCGACATTGAGCAAGGGGACGACCGGGATCTTTCACGGGATGAAGTCCTACTTCTGCCAAAACGATGAAGGGCAGATCGCCCCGGTGTATTCGATTTCCGCGGGGCTTGACTATCCGGGCATAGGGCCGGAACACGCGTATCTGCGTGATTCCGGCCGGGCCGAATACGCCGCCGTTACCGACGACGAGGCCGTGGACGCGTTTGAGTACCTTTCCCGCACCGAAGGGATCATCCCCGCCGTTGAAAGCGCCCACGCCGTGGCCTGCGCCCGTTCCCTTGTTCCGGCCCTGCCCAAAGACGGCAGCGTGATCATCTGCCTTTCCGGCCGGGGTGACAAGGACGTAGCGTCAATCGCCAAATACCGGGGTAAAAGCATTAACGAATAACGCGCGCGGGACGCGCTGCCCGCCGCGGGGAGAAATGTTTTATGAGTAGAATAGGTTCCGCTTTCGGCACAAGTGAAACACGGCCCAATGGCAAGGCTTTTATAGGCTTTGTTACCGGCGGCGATCCTTCCATCGGCAAAAGCGAAGAATTTATACTGGAGATGATCCGCGCCGGGGCCGACCTGGTGGAAATAGGGATCCCCTTTTCCGATCCAATCGCCGAAGGCCCGATCATTCAGGCGGCGAACATCAGGGCCCTTGCCGGGGGCGCCACGCTTGAAAAAATTTTCGCGATGGTGGAATCGCTTCGGGCGGCAATCAGCGCCGAAGGGCTTCCCGACATACCGCTGGTTTTTTTAAGCTACCTTAACCCGGTATTCCGTTACGGTCTGGGCGGCGACAATCCGGCGGAGAACGGCTACGCGGCCTTCTTCTCCCGCTGTGTTTCCGCCGGCGTTGACGGGATCATCATCCCCGATCTTCCGTTTGAGGAACAGCGTGAAGTCCGAAGCGGGCTTCGTGGCGAGGTTCATAAAGGATGCGGCGATGACGATTGCGGCGTGGATCTTATCTCCCTGGTTGCCCCCACTTCCAAAGACAGGATACGGGAAATCGCCGGAGCCTCGACGGGCTTCCTCTACATCGTCTCGTCGCTGGGGGTGACGGGGATACGGGGTGACATCAAGACAGACATCGCCGCGATAATCGCCGAAGTGCGAAAGGAAGTTTCCCCGGAAAAACTCCCCGCCGCCGTGGGTTTCGGCGTCAACACCCCCGCCCAGGCCGCGGAAATCGCCCGCGTCGCCGACGGGGTAATTGTGGGAAGCGCGATTGTGAAAATCATTGCCGAATACGGAGAAGCCGCCGCGCCCCACATTGCCCGCTATGTACGGGAAATGAAGGCCGCGGTAAGCGGGAGTTAAAATGCCTGCCTTCTACGGCAGGGGATCAGCCCAGCAGTTCCTTTGCCTTTTCCACAAGCTTGTCGGCGGTCAGGCCGAAGCGTTTTGCCAGGTAGTCCTGGGTGCCGACTTCGCCGAACTCGTCCCGGATGCCGATGCGGGCGAATTTACAGCCGGCGCCGTTTTCCGCGAGGATTTCCGCGACGGCGCTGCCCAGACCCCCGGTTATTTGGGCGTTTTCCGCGCTGATAATGGCCCTGACCTTGCCGGCCTGGGTGAGGATCGCTTCCTCGTCTATCGGTTTGAGGCTTAGTATGTCAAGCACGCCCGCGTTAACGCCGTCTTTCGCGAGCGCTTCCGCGGCCTTGAGCGCCTCGTTTACCATAAGGCCGCCCAGGGCGACAAAACAGAGGTCTTTGCCTTCTTTGAGCAGCTTGGCTTTCCCGATTTTGAAGTTTTCGCTTTCCGAATAGAGTACGGGAACGGGCTTGCGGGGCCAACGCATGTAAACGCAGCCGTAGATTTCCGCGGCTTCTTTTGTCAGGGCCTTGCAGCTGTAATAATCGGAAGGCTCGATAATCGTAAGTTTGGGGATAACCCGCATCAGGGCAAGGTCTTCAAACGGCATGTGGGTACCGCCGTTCATCGCCGCCGTTACTCCGGGATCCATGCCGATAAGCTTGACGTTAAGTTTCGCGTAATTGGCCGAGATAAAAAACTGGTCGTGAACCCGCCTGGATGTGAAACAGCCGAAACTTGACGCGAACGGGATTTTCCCCGCCGCCGAAAGGCCCGAAGCGACGCCGACCATGTTGGCTTCGGCTATACCGGCGTTTACAAACTGTTCGGGAAAGGCCTTTTTGAAGCTCCCGGTATTGGTACAGTTCATCAGATCCGCTTCCAGAACCACGATATTTTTGTTGTTTTCCGCAAGGGCGGTTACGGTTTCCACATACGCCGCCCGCATTTCTGTCAGTTCTTCGTTTCCCCTTGTTAACCTCTATGTCAACGCGGCTGTAGCCGCACGTAAAATCGAACATGAAACACGGTTTCATGACACCCCTTTAGTCCGCCGCATCCAGCGCGGCAATCGCTTCTTTGGCTTTTTCCAGGTTAAAGGCCATGCTGTGGTTCTTTTCAACTCCCTCAGCAAAGTTACAACCTTTGCCTTTGATCGTATTCATGACAATCATCGACGGCTTTTCGTTTTGGGCTTTCGCCACGTCAATCGCTTTGTCGAGGGCTTCAAGATCGTGACCGTTCACTTCCTGGGTAAACCAGCCGAACGCGTTCCATTTGGCGGCAAGATCGCCCAAATCAAGAATGTCCCTGGTATAGCCGTCAAG
>JAIROH010000070.1 GCA_031257595.1 Treponema sp.
GTGTGCACATAACTCTTTATCTTCTGCCCGAAACGGAAAATAAACAGTACCGGAAAAAACATCAGCGCAATGGCGCCAAGGAAAAAAAGACCAAACAGGGCTCCCATACCGCCGTACAGGCCGGGTATAGCGGCGCTCTGGATGCCCGCTACCATGGCGAGGCCGACAAGCGCGTACAGTCCCAACATAATAAAGCCGGCGATTCCGACAAAACGTAGCCAGGGGGAGGTTCCCTTGAGATACAAAACCATGGTTTCGGTTAAAGCACCCTGGGTGGTCAGGGGTTTTACCGAACTGATTTCCGCCTGGGGGCTTTCATAGGGATTTTCTGAATTATCTGACATTTTTTTCTCCTGTTGGCGCAACGCCCATTTTCTAAATTATGAAATATTCCGGCCCGTTTGACAAGGCGCCCTCCCAAAGAACCGGCAATTCCCGGGTATCCGGGGCTTTCCCAAAACTTCAGTCTATTGAGAGTTACCGGGATGTATAACGCCCGGCTTAATTTTTTTTGCTTTTTGTACTATCTTACTTAAAGCTTGCTTAAAGAAATACAATGTAGATTCAGGAGAGAACAATGGGCAGGGAATACACGATCGAATCCGCCGCTTTGGCGCTGGAAGAGATCAAACGGGAAATCGCGAAAGTTTTTATCGGCCAGGGAGAGCTGGTTAACGAGCTTCTTATCACGCTTTTGGCCGGCGGACACATTCTTGTAGAGGGCGTTCCCGGCCTGGGTAAAACCCTGCTGGTACGCGCCGCCGCCGGGGCCATGGGGGGCGATTCCAAACGGGTGCAGTTCACTCCCGACCTTATGCCCAGCGACATAACCGGCAGCGTAATCCTCGATCAGGGTAATTTTATCACCAAAAAAGGGCCTGTCTTTACCCATCTTTTTATAGCGGATGAGATCAACCGCGCTCCGGCAAAAACCCAGGCAAGCCTTTTCGAGGCGATGCAGGAATTTCAGGTAAGCTTCGACGGGGTAAGCCATCCCCTGCCCAGGCCTTTTATGGTTCTGGCAACCCAGAATCCGTTTGAACACGAGGGAACCTATCCCCTGCCGGACGCCCAGAAAGATCGCTTCCTGATGAAAGCCCTGGCCGGCTATCCGCCCATTGAAGAAGAACGGGAAATGGTAGCCCGTGTTCTTTCCGGGGAAAGCGGCGCGGAACTTTCGCTTGGTTCGGTCAACGCGGTGATGAGCCCGGAAGACTTTGCCGGTATCCAGGCCCTGGTTTCCACGCTGCGTTCGGATCCGGCGGTGATTGACTATGCGGTACGGCTTGCCGCCGCCACCCGGACGATCCCCGTGCTGGAAAGCGGAGCGGGCCCCCGCGGCAGCCTTTCGCTTATCCGTTGCGCCAGGGCCAGGGCGCTGCTTGAAGGCCGGGACTTTATCATCCCGGACGACATTAAAGCTCTGGCCGTTCCCGTTTTGGCCCACCGGCTGACCCTTTCCGCCGAAGGCGAGCTTGAAGGTCTCACCGAAATAAGGATCGTGGAGAATATCCTTTCTTCCGTAGAGGCGCCCCGTACATGAAACCCGGCGCAGGCTTTTTTACCGCCGCGCTTTTCTGGCTCTTTTTGGGCGGAGCGGCTTTTTTTTCCGAAACCCTTTTGCTTGTCTGGCTGTTGTTCGGCCTCTGCCTTCTGCCGTTTATCATCATGGACGGCCTTGTCCTTCTGCTCCTCACGGATTTTCTGAAAGCGGAACGGAGCGTAGCAGGCGCGCTGGCCCTGGGAGAAAAAAGCGTCGTAAAACTTACGATACGCAGAAGCTTTACCCGGCCGTTTCTTGCCCGCTCAATACGGCTTTTCGACATATACCCCGACAGCTTTGACTGCCGGATCTTTCCGGTAAAACTCGCGCGGGCCGCGCTGGACGCCCCCAGGGACGCTTCCCCGGCCGCCGTTTTCGAATACCCGATTGTTCCGCTGGAACGGGGCCCCTGGGAATTTTCGTTCGTCCAGTTCCTGTTCGGTTCTCCGCTGGGCTTTTGGCGGCGAAAAGTCGTGAGCCCCTGTAGCAGCCGGGGAAGGACGTTCCCGGATTTCAAAAAGATCGCGGGCAGCGGCGGAGACCTCAGGGGGGTACTGGAACAGGCGGGCCTCAAAGATAAACGGCGCCGCGGTCAGGGTATGGAATTTATGAGCCTTAGGGAATATCAGAAAGGAGACACGGTAAAATCCATAGACTGGCGGGCAACCGGCCGGCGCGGTAAATTCATCGTCCGGGAATATCAGGAAGAACAGGATCAGCAGCTTCTGTTCCTTCTTGATTCCGGTTACAGGCTCCACCGTATCGAGGAAGGTTCCGGGGCGCTCGTTTCGGGCGCGGCGGTTTCCAACGGAGCGGTTTCCAACGGAGCGGTTTCCGGCGCGGTTCCGGCTACGGTTTCCGGCCGTCAAAACCGGTCTGTTGTCCCCAGAACCCAGTTTGACAGCGCCCTGGAGGCGGCGTTCCTTCTTTCATGGGTAGCGTTAAAACACGGCGACGGGGTGGCCCTTGGCTGCTTCGGCGCGGAAGAACGCTGGCTCCCTCCCCGCAAGGGGATGAGCGCCCTGCCGTATTTGATGCGGAGCCTCTACGACATTAAAAGCGCCCCCGCCCCGTCTTCGCTTTTTTCCGCGCTGGAAGGCGCCCTGGCGCGGCTCCGGCGGCGGACCTTTATCATCATGATAAGCAATTTCCGCGAGGAAGACGGCGAATCGCTTTCGTGGATACTCAAGCGAATCCGCCGCCGGCATCTGCTTTTACTGGTAAGCCTTAGGGAGGCCGAAGCCGAGGAGCTTGCCCGCAGAATCCCCCAAAACGGGGAAGAAGCGCTTGAAACCGCCGCGGCGTTTTCGTATCTTTCGGCGCGAACGCGTCTTTACAAAAACTGGGAACACCTGGGGCTTTTAACGCTGGAATGTTCCCAGGC
>JAIROH010000126.1 GCA_031257595.1 Treponema sp.
TTAGTCGGCCAAACCCAAAAGACAGGATTCTATGCAGTTGAGCAGCTTTGTTTTGAGCAGCGGCCCCGGTTTGGTCATTCCGGAAAGGTAATCGCGCCACATTTCCCGGTAATGGACGGCGTCTTTACGGTCCAGAGGAAGTTTTCTGCCTTCGAGAAACGTTTCGCTGTTCTTGTCCCTGAGCAGGCATGAACCCGCAAAGACGATGCGAATATCGGTAAGCAGGTTCTTTTCGTTTTTTGTGATAAAGACCATAACTCCGCTCGTTTCGTCACCCAGATCCCGGGCATGGAATTTCCGGCAGATCGTGTAGTTCCAGTGTTCCAGGGGTATTCGTATTCTGGTAAGCAGTTCCTGGGGGGCCAGGGCGGAAGATCCAAACGACGAAAAGCGCAGGGCCGATATCCAGCGGCTTTGAGAGGCTGTGCGCAGTTCATAACGGGCGTCGAGGGCCGTCAGCGGGGCGGCGATGTCTATGCCGCCAAAAGGCCTGCCGATGCTGCAAATGTTGCCCCCGACGGTGGCAAGGTTTCTCACCTGAGGGCCGGCGATGCCGTTCAGGGTTTTCGAAAGCGCCTCCGGGATACTCTTTCCCAGGGCGATGATGTCGTTAAGGCTTACCATCGCGCCGATTTCCAGGTAGCGTTCCGTCCTCGTTATCCGTTTAAGTTCGTCGATCCGGTCAAGGGACAGTATGTTTTTGGGGAGTACCGGAAGTTCGAACAATCCCCTTCCGCTAAAGCCGGAACTTCTGATCAAACAGGTGCCGCCCGAAAACGGGACGGCGTCGGGGAAGCGGCCCCAGGCGGAAAAAAGTTCCTGAAAACCGGAAGGAAAGAACACCTGGCTATGAAGAACGTCCATAGATCCTCCGCCGCCTGATCTCTATCGCCGCGAGAATTCCCGCATAGAGACGTTCCGGTTCGGTACAGCGGCAGCGTACCCCGTTGAAGGCGTTGTAAAATTCTTCCCAATCCGGCCTCGTGGTTTTTTCAAGAAGCAGTTCCGCGGCGAGGATCTTTCCCGCGTCGCAGTAGCCGCAGTTTTCCACACCGGCGCCGGAAAAACCGGCGACAATGTCCTGGTATTCGTCGGTTTGGGAGAATCCTTCGAGCGTGATGATTTCGCTTCCCTGTACCCTGAAAGCGGGGATAAGGCAGGACGGAGAAACGGCGCCGTTAAAGATAACCGAGCAGGCGCCGCAGGCTCCTGAAAGGCAGCCGCTTTTTGTCCTTACCAGAGAAAAATTTTCCCTGAGGATACTGACAAGCCTTTTGTTGGCTTCCACAGAGGCTACGACATCGTCTCCGTTAAGGATAAAGCGTATCGTCACGGTTTTTCCCCTTCGGTATGGGGTTTTTTATGTGCCGGGCGATGGGGATGGGTTTCCCGTGGTTCCCGGGCTTTGACAAGCTCCCAAATTTCGGCTGAGCCTATGGGCAGTTTGGTAAAATGATGATCCAGGGCCTGGGAGACCGCCTGGGCATAGGCCGCGGGAACAACGGAAAAGGGCAGTTCCCCTATACCCCTGGGGTTTCCGTCCGACCACTGGAAGTCGATTTTGATTGGAGGGATTTCTTCCGGCAGGGGAAGAGAGTAGTTCCCGATGTCTTCCGGCGGAATCTCGCCGTTTTGGTAGACAACGTTTTCCCGGGAAGCCCAGTTCAGGGCCTGGATCGAAAGCAGGGTAAGGTTTTTTTTCGCCCGCTTTTCCGCCAGTATCGGCCCCCCGTCAACGGCAAGCCAGAGGCCCCGTACCCGGGGGATGTATTCGATTGGGTCGATTTCCGCCTCAACGACGGCGGCTCCCCAGCTTAGACCGGAAACGGCGTTTTCATCATACTGAATTTTTGAATCCCAGGCTTTTTTCATCGCGGGATGATAAAAACGGCGTACCGTAATCGGCAGCGGATCGCGGAAACGCTGTTTTTTTATCGCTTCGCAGGATCGTTCCACAAGCCGGGTAATGATCGCTATGTTCCGGGAAAGGCAGGCCGGGCCGGAATCGGGTATGTGTTTCCCCTCGCCAATGATTTTTACCAGCCTTTCGTCAACGCCAAGTTCCCTCGCGGCAATGGTTTTCCAGGGGTAGATTTCTTCTTCCCCAAAAGACACCATACTGGTCCGTATTTCGAGCGAGCCGTCTTTTCCCAGGGTAAGTTCGACGCCTTCTCTGGTCCCCACGGGATACAAAAGGCCCCGGCTCTGAAACGCCGAGGCGATACCGATGCCCCGGAGCAGTTCGGCGCTTTTGGCATGGCCTTCCGCCCTGCGGCACTGCCGCAGCAGCTCGAACGCGGCCCATTTTCGCCGGTAGTCGCTCATCGAAGAAGCCGTATCAAGAAGCCCTTCAAGGCTTACCTGCTCCCTGATTTCGCTCCCAATCGCGAGTTTCGCCCCCTTCTGGAGGAATATGTTTTTCCGCCATTCGGCGGGATCCTCCCTAAGTTCGTCGGCGATGTGGGACGCGTGGCGTTCCGCCGCGAAAAAGCCCTGGGCGAAACCGAAGCCGGTAAGCGGCCCCGACGGCGGCTTGCTGGTAAGAGCCGCCCCCGCTTCTATCGAAAGGCCGTTGTGGTGATACGCCCCCAGCGCGCCAAGGATCAGCCGGTCAAGTATTTCCTCCGCGAAAAACCCCGCCGCCCCCATGTCGGCGCATACCTTCATTTCGGTACCCAGAATACGGCCGGCTTCGTCCAGGGCGCTGCGCAGACTGATTTCCGTTTTTACCCGTTTGGGGGAAAAACGGAAATCTTCTTCCCGCGACAGAATAAGTTTTACCGGTTTGCGGGTAATCCAGGCGGCAAGGGCGGCGTGACAGGCGCAAAGACTGGGGTAGAGGATCTTTCCGTCCATGTGGAGTTCCATTCTGGCCTGCTTTACCTCTACCGCGGCGGGGCTTATCCCAAGTACCCTTGAAACCTGATCCTGTACGTGGAACGGCCACTGGGACGCGGTATGGACGATGATTCCCGCCGCCGGGCCTGTTGCGGGGTTTTGCCGCGCTCCGCCGGTGACGGGGATCGCCACCGCCCCGTTCGGGTCCGTACCCCAGGCGTCCTGAAAACCGGTCGCGTAAACGCCGCCGATAATTTTCCCGGCGGCGGCAAATACCTGTTCGAAGTTCCCCGTTGAAAAGGTTCTCGCGGCTGCCGTCGGGGAGCCGGGGAGGGGATCGAAGGCAGGCGTTTCCGCCTTCGCCGCTACCCGGCATTGAGAAGCCAGTTCCAGAAGTACGGATTTGTCGGGGCCGGCAAGTATCGCCACCGGTTCACCGATATAGGAAAGCTCTTTGTCCGCCAGTACCGGCATATTGCCGCCGGGACCTCCCAGGCGGTTTTCTCCGGGAATGTCCGCCGCTTTGATCACGCAGACCTTGTTGGGAAGGGCGGGAATCTCTATGTCCGTAAGCAGGCCTTTCGCGACCGGCGAACGGATTAGGACGCCGGAAAGCGTTTTGCTTTTGGAGGACAGAACCGCGATGTCGTCAATAAATTCCGGTTTTTCCTGCATGTTCCAGTACGGCGGAAATAACCCGTTCCGTTTCTTCGGCCGTCATTCCCGGCCAAATCGGGAGGGATACCGTTTCCCTATAACGGTTATAGGTTTCGGGGAAATCTTCCGCCAGAAGATTATACCTGTCTCTATAATAAGGCATAATGTGCAGGGGAATAAAGTGGACTGAGGCGACAACGCCTTTTTTCCGCAAATTTTCGATAAATTTGTCCCGGCGCGTCCCGTCCGGCCCGGCAGGCGCCCGGCCTGTTCCGCCTGAAGTCCCGCCGCCGGAAACCCGGCCCGTAAGCCGCAGCGGGTAGAGGTGGCGGGCGTTGCCGGGCGCGGTCGGCGGGACAAGCAGTCCCGGAACGCCGCCGAAGGCCGCGTCGTAGCGCCGGGCTATGTCCTCCCTTAGGGAAAGCAGGTCCGCCGCCCGCGCGAGCTGCGCCCTGCCGAGCGCGGCCAGCAGATCCGGGAGGTTGTACTTAAAGCCGGGAGCGGTAACTTCATAGTACCAGGGGGCGTTCGAGTCGGTATAGCGGTTCCAGACCGTCCGGTCTATGCCGTGGTTCCGCATACGGGCGGCGCGTTCGGCGATCTTCGGGTCGGAGGTAACGATCATGCCGCCTTCGCCCGTGGTTATGGTCTTTGTCGCGTAGAACGAAAAAACCCCGGCGTCGCCGATGGTTCCCGCCCAGCGGTTTCGGGCGGGTTTTACACCCGGCCCGGCGGATATTGTATCCGCGTCGACGGATTTTGCGTCCGGATCGGGAATTGGGCAAAAGGCCGGGAACGCGTGGGCGGAATCTTCAATAACCCCAATTCCCCGGCGCCGGGCTATGCCGGTTATCGCGGCCATGTCGCAGGGAAGTCCGCCGAAATGAACCGGAATAACCGCCTTTACGTTGTTTTTTCCGCCTTTGAATCCGGGAACATCCTTGCCCGCTTCCAGGCGGGCAAGCGTGTCTTCCAATACGACAGGATCGATATTATAGGAGCCGGGGGCGATGTCCACAAAAACGCTTTCCGCGCCAAGGTAGCGGACCACTTCGGCGGTACTGGTAAACGTATACGACGGCAGCAGTACAAGATCGCCGGGACCGGTTCCCAGGGCTTCCAGCGCGAGGTGAAGGCCCGACGTGGCCGAGTTTACCGCGAGGCAGTGTAAAGGCGCACCCGGCCTGCCCCGGTCCGCGTTTGCGGGCCGGTCCGCGCTTTGGGCCGCGGGCGGCTCCTGTTCAAGAAATACGGCAAATTCCTTTTCAAAAGCCAGCGCCTCTTTTCCGGTGGTCAGCCAGCCGGAACGAAGTACCCTGAGGACGGCTTCTTCTTCTTCTTTCCCGATAAAGGGCCGGGCAAACGGAATATCGCTGACGATCATTTTGGGACGGCTTCAAAAAGGATCTTTTTGAGCAGATCGCCGTTCCGGTACGCGCCTGCCTTTTGGGGATCAAAACGGACGACAGGTTTGAGCGTTTCAAGAAGCTTTTCCAGATCCAGAGAATGGGATTTCCGCCTGAGCCTGAGGATACGCTTGAAACCCGTAGCCTCCGGCTCTTCGTTGTCCGACCACAGCTTTTCGTCGATACGCTCTCCGGGGCGCTTTCCGATGTATTCTATTTTGATGTCCCGTTCCGGCTCGAAGCCGTAGAAACGGATCATCTGTTCCGCCATGTCCCTGATGCGCACCGGTTCGCCCATATCCAAAAGGTACAGGCTCCGGTTTTCGCCTACTCCCCCCGCTTTGAGTACAAGGGAACAGGCTTCGGGGATCGTCATAAACCACCGTTTCATGTCGGGGTGGGTGATCGTAAGGGGGCCGCCTTTTTCAATCTGTTTCTGGAAAAGCAGCATAATCGATCCCCGGGAACCAAGGACATTGCCGAAACGTACCGCGATAAAACGGGGGCTTTCGCCGTTTTCGTTGTCCGGGCTTTCCAGGACAAGCCGTTCGCAGAGGTATTTGGACGCCCCGTACACGGATACCGGTTCCACGGCTTTATCGGTGGTAATGTGAACGAAACGTTTTACCCCGCCGGCTTTCGCCGCGTCGATAAGGTTTTTGGTACCAAAGACGTTGTTTTCGACCGCCGCCACGGGATTTTCTTCCATCATTGGAACATGCTTGTAGGCCGCCGTATGGAAAACAACATCGGCTTTGAGTTTTTTCAGAATATAGTGAATGTAGTCCCTGTCCTTGAGGTCGCCGATAACCGGCACCAGGACGGATTTTTCTCCGACGCCCTCTTCCTGGAGCAGCCGGAGTTCCCTGTCGATAAGGTAGATCGAATTTTCCCCGTGGCCGAAAAGGTACAGCCGGGCGGCCCC
>JAIROH010000098.1 GCA_031257595.1 Treponema sp.
GGGATATTCGACCTTGGCCCCCAAACGGCGCGGCTGCTTAAAAGTTATCTGTGGATCCACGGCGCAGCGGCGCCGGTTTTCTGGGCGCCGGCTTTTATCCTGCCTAACGCCCTTCGGGCGGCGGGAGATGTCCGGTACTGCATGATCGTCTCTTCGATAACCATGTGGACCATCCGAATCACCACCGCGTATATTCTCGCATATCCTCTGGGAATCGGCCCGGCCGCCGCCTGGTACGCGATGGGCGCCGATTTTGTCGTGAGGGGATTGTTTTTTGTGTCACGATGGACAGGCGGACGCTGGCAGGGGAAAAAAGTTATCCGGGAATGATTTTGCCGGCGCTTTCCCGGTAATAGTAAAACAGAAACTGCTGGGCAACGCCGGAAAAACGTCCGAAGCGGTTTATAAGGTTTTTCCGCATTGTTTTTTGGGACACGCTTTCGTTAAACAGATCAACGTATATTTTCTTTACCCAGGTATCTACGGGAAAAACATCGTAACGGCCAAACGCAAAAAGGGCTATGCAATCCGCGGCCTTGGGGCCGATGCCTTTGAAGGTCATGAGCTTTTCTACCAGTTCTTCGACAGGAAGAATCTCCGGTCCGTCGAAATTCCGCGCCGCCTTCCGCGCCGCTTCGAGAATCCATGCCGCCCTGTATCCGCAGCCCAGCTCCCGGTAAAAGCTTTCGTCCATGGCCGCCATTTTTTTGGCTGACGGAAAAGTGAAAAAAGATCCGAACTCGCTTTCGCGGCGTCTGCCCAATGCCGTACAGATCCTTTCAAGGGTTCCTTTGATTCGTTTAATGTTGTTGTTTGTGCTGAGAATAAAGCTGATAAGGGTTTCAAACCTGTCCTGTTTGAGTAAACGCAGCCCTTTTCCGTACTCAAACGCGCGTTCGATCAACGGCGGAATATCCCGCGCCCGTGAACGCCGTGTAACCCGCGGATCTTGTGCGGGCGGCGCGGCAAGCTGCCGGCGCAGCTCTTTCAGTATCGGCGTATATGAGGTTTCAAGATCAAAATAGTTTACAAAATACCCGATGTCTTTTTCCTCGGCGCGGATAACAGTCATTCCCCTCTCTTCGGCAAGCAGGCATTTTCTGTTTTTGGAAATTAGTTCGTAGGTCACGTGTCCGCCGGAATCCGCGCTTTTTGTAAACCGGAACAACTGCCCGCATTCAACGGTAGCCTGTATGTTAAGATCTTTTTTGGGAACGATGATTTTCCCCGCATCAAGGCTGAACATCTCCGCCCTACGGCATTATGTTGTATTCCTGAACCACCTGTATTTCCGGCTTGACGGAAGCGACCACGGGAACTTCCTTCGCGGCCTGGACAGCGGCTGCTATCGTAGCCTGGGAATTGGCAACCCCAAAAAGGGTAACGGCCCCGGAGCTGACCCTGGCTTCCAGAAAATGAACCTGAATGTTCTTTTCAAAAAGTATGCGCTGAAGTACCTGCTGGCCCAAAATACGATCTTTGACCATAAGGGCGCTGCGGGTTTCCTTTTCTTCGTCAATTGTTCTTTCAAGGGCATGTTTGATAATGTCCGCGCAGAGTTCCGGATGCAGTATCCCGGTATTCAGCGTAAGGTGGTAGTTTGAAGGATTTTTCCACTTCTGGTCAAAGAAATAACGGTGAAACCCTGCCCGGTCATGATCGCTCTGCTCAATTATCTGCCGGGCGCGGTGTTCGTCACAGTGAAAATACCCCTTGACCCTTTCCGTGCGAACTTCGATCGGCGCCGCGAGAAAAACGGAAAAGACGGCGGGGAGATCCCCCAATATGGCGGTACAGCCCCTGCCGATAAAAACGCGGTTCCCTTGGCCGGCCTCGGAGAAAATCGCCGTCTTCAGGTAGTGAAGATAATCGTCCCTGTCCTGGGAAAGGGACGCGAAAAGATTGGGCTTGCGTTCGTCGTATTTTTCAATCTTCCGCTCGTTCACCCCAAGCTTTTTCATCTGCTCTTCAAGACCGTGTTTGTCCACAAAACGGTACTTCAACAAGTTGGCAAGCTCATGGGCGGTTTCGTCACCCAGAGCCGCGAGTTCACGGGAAATGGTAACAATAGCCATAGCGTATCCTCCGGCTGTTACAGCGTACAAGTACCCTGATATTTTTGTTATTATTACTATAAGATCATATTTGTATGGAAACAAGTCATTTAATCTGGAAGGAAGGAGAAAGCAGACAGCTTTTTCGTTCAAAAGTGTTTTCGATACGGGAAACGGAAAGCCGCTCTCCCAGGGGTGAAAGCCGCCTTTTTACGGTTATGGATGCCCCGGATTGGGTAATCGTCGTACCGCTGCTTGAAACCGAAAAGGGGCCGTGTTTTGTCATGGTCCGCCAATGGAGACACGGTTCCCGGGAACTAAGCCTGGAATTTCCCGGCGGAGTTATGGAAAAAGGTGAATCGGCTGAAGAAGGCGCAAAACGGGAATTTGAGGAAGAGACGGCGTACCGGGCCGCGAAACTTCGCACGCTGGGGGACATGAGCCCAAACCCGGCGATTATGTCAAACCGGGTCCATTTTTATGCCGCCGAAAATCTTACGCCGCTGCGTTCCCAAAACCTCGACGAAGACGAATTTGTTGATGTGGAACGCATCCCCGTCGGGGACGTTATCGGCGGCATGGGAAAGCCGCCGTTTATACACGCCCTTACCGCCGCGGCCCTTGCCCTGTATATGGGCCGGACCGCGGTTTCATAACGTAAGGAAAATTCGGTTACATTTCGTCGTAATTGGCTTCCGGATCCCACATGCCCTGCCGGACTTCTCCGTCCAGGCTGGGTATGTCCAACACCATACCCGGCCGGATAAGGTGCGGATTGTCCGGATTGGGCAGCTTGTCCTTGTTGGCGTTGTAGAGGGCCCGCCACTCGTACACGTCACCGTATACCCAGGACCAGCCGGCGATGACAGAAAGGCAGTCTCCCGTATCACGCCAGTTACGCACGGTATACTGGGCGGGCAGGGTTCCGTCGCCGGGTCCGGGAGGCTCCGGTTCGGCGGGCCCCGGTTGTTTCCCGGGCGCCTGTACATTGGCAAGAATAACCAGCACTCTTTCGGCGGATTCCCTCGCGGGGACCCATTCTTCGGCGCGGCGGGCTTCCAGAGCCTGATTGTAGTAGGTTCCCGCTTCCGCATATTCGGCGGGATAGCGGGTTGCGGCGCCCACCTGTCCCGCCCATGTATAACGGCTGTGCGCTCTTGCTATGGCGTAATCGGCAAGACGCATCGTGACATATTCATCGGAAAGACGGGCATATTCGGCGGCCTCTTCGGCGTAATCCGCCGACGCATCGTAATCGCCTTCCTCATACGCGTCCTTTGCCAGCTGGGTAAGACGCACGCTCCGCAAATAATATTCGTTGTTGAGTATCGTTCCGGGAATATTCTGACCGCCCTGTTCCGTTGTCTGGGCAAAAACCGGGACAAGAACAAAAAACATGACCGCGACAAAAAGCGCGGCTTTTGGCAATACATGGTATTTCTGCATTTTTTACTCCTCGTCCCCGATAATTTCCTGGGCGTTTCTGGCATTTATTTCGCTTTCGGAAACTTTCTGTTCGGCCAGCCGTATTGCTTCTTCGGCCCTGACCTGTTTTTCTACGGCGGCGTCCCTGCTCTGCCTGAAAAGGATCCCGGATCGTTCAAAGAGATCGGCGGCCTCCGCGAAATTCCCCGCCCGCAGGGCTACGTGAGCCTCGTTATAGGTTCTGTCGGCGTTTTGATACTCGTTACGGACAGCTACGTTGGCTTTTGCCTCCAGAGCCGCCTGCCGCCATGACTGGGCCGAAGCGCTCCGTTCGTTGGTATAGCCTATCCAGCCGTTTTCCAAAACCAGGTTAAACCTGTTAACAGCCTCGCCGGCGCTTTCCCCGGCGTCCGCCAGCGAACCCTGATCGAAAAGATCCACGGCCTGGTTTCCCGCGTCGGCGCCGGCTTCGTAATTCTCCGGATCATAGGTGATAAAATCATAGGCGTCGGCTTCCTGTTTAAGGGCGTAAGCGTCCGCGATGGTTTTTAGCACCA
The DNA here is from genome assembly GCA_031257595.1 of Treponema sp. Taxonomy (GTDB): domain Bacteria; phylum Spirochaetota; class Spirochaetia; order Treponematales; family Breznakiellaceae; genus JAIROH01. Next base: position 4,037 of record JAIROH010000098.1, read on the forward strand.
CATAGCGATCGTAGGCCACCGTTCCGTCCGCCAGCGCGCCGGAATAATCGCCGTTGTCATATTTATCCTGGACGGACTGGGCCAGCTCATCGGTGGCGTCAAAACGGTCGGGGAGTATGTCCCTTGCCCCGGCATCCAGCGCCGCTTCCCGCGCCGCCAAAAGCTGCTGCGCCCTGTCTTGGGCAAACAGTGGAAGGGCCTTTCCGTAAAGGTCGTCGTAAACGCCGGTAATCCGCCGCCATTCATCCGCCCGGTTCCTCGCCTCTCCAAGGGTCGCGGGGCTGCCTGCCCTGTCCGCCTCCCCATAGCGGGATTCGGCGGAATCCCAGTCTTCCGGGAAATAAGACGCGGCGTCCACTCCCTGCGCACGGGTACGGGCCGCTTCAGCTCCGGCGCGGGCATCCTCGAAAACCTGAAGGGAGGCCGCGTCGGCCGGACCGTTGAGGTCTTCTACAGCCGGGCCGGTTGTATCGTCCACGGAATCGGTGGCGACATCCTCGGGCGGGGTTTTACAGGAAATGAACACAAATGAGATCAAAAAACCCAGCAAAATGAGCCGGATATATTTCTTTCTGCCAAAAAGCCAATCCTGCCGGTTACAATACTTCATTCTTTATTACCTCCATAACATCGTCATAGTAATCGCAGTATACCATATATACCCGTTATTTTGCAATCATTTGAGTCATTACATCGTGTACCATGGCGTCGCAGCGTTCGTTGTATTTGTTGCCGGCATGCCCTTTGACCCAGCGCCAGTCAATGGGAAGGTTGAGAGCGGCGGAATCCAGTTCCATCCACAGATCCCGGTTCTTTACCGGCTGTTTGCCGCTTGTCTTCCACGCGTTCCGTTTCCAGTTCCCCATCCACTGGGTAATGCCCTTTTGCACATATTGGGAATCGGTATATACGGTTATTCTTGCGGTAGAAGTATTTATATCTATATTCAGCAAGGATTTAACTTTTCTGAGCGCCGCGATAACGGCAAGAAGCTCCATCCGGTTATTGGTAGTTTGAAGCTCCCCGTCTGAACCCTCGGCAACCAGCTCCGGGCCCGCTCCACTCGGCTTGTCTTTTGAGGGGCCGAGGATCACATAGGCCCAGCCGCCGGGACCGGGATTGCCGGAACAGCCCCCGTCGGTATATACGACGAGCCCCGGCCCGCCGCTTTTTTCGGCGTTAATACCGGACAACCTTTTCCCAGGCGCCTGACGCCGCCGAAGCGTAGAGGGCGTCCAGGACAGCCATGTTGGCTACCGCGTCGTGTATCGGTACCGGCGTTTCGCTGTGTTTTTCCGCCACAGCTAGGGCAAACGCGTCAAATTCCAGCAGATACTGGTCGGCGATTTCGGTTTGGATGGTCCGCTGGCCGACGCCGGTGTTTACATGAACGCAACCGGGACAATCCCCATACATGTTGAACGGAACTTCCACGGCAAGCGTACCGGAGGTTCCGACTGCCCTGACCCGCTGCCAGGGGAAAAGCTGGGTACCGACGGTAAACGTGGAAGCCCGGCCGTCCCCAAAATCAAGAACCGCGGATGCGTAAATGTCGGTTTTGAAAACCGGATCCCGCTTGAGGGTACATACAACCCGTTCCGGCTCGGCTTCCATCAGGAGCCGGGCCGTTGAAACGGTATAGCAGCCGATGTCATACAGGCCGCCGCCGCCGGTTTCGACCCTGTTGCGGATATTGGCGCCGTCTTTGAGGTCATAGGAAAAAATACCGGCCGTGGTCATCACCCTGCCCAGTTCCCCGCACTTTACGATTTCCGCGGCGGCTACCCATTGGGGGTGGAGGCGGTACATAAAAGCCTCCATAACGAGGATTCCCTTTTTTCCGCAGTACTCGGCGGCTTCAACGGCTTCTTTCGCGTTAAGGCCGATGGGTTTTTCACAGAGAATGGGTTTTCCCGCGTCGGCCGCTTTCTTGATATACGCCAGGTGCAGGTTATTCGGCAGGGGACAATACACAAAATCTATGTCGGGATCGGCAAGAAGCTCCTCATAGGAACCATAGGCTTTTGCAAAACCCCACTTTTTCGCGTAAGCCCGGGCCTTTTCAAGGTTCCGCGACGCAATACCGTACGGTTCAACCAGCAGCGACGACTTGATCGGATTCGAGATACGCAGGCTGTAGTGTTCCGAACAGCCCAAAACGCCAAAACGCAG
>JAIROH010000033.1 GCA_031257595.1 Treponema sp.
GGACGAGGTATGTTGTTCTCATAAGGTATTTGTATTCGGGGTTTAATACCCTTTTTAAGCGCCCTGAAGCTCCCCCGCGAACCGGTGGAGCGGGCTCTTGGGTATTAAACCCCTCAACACGAATAAAGAATCAAAACTGGATGAAGACTCGGTAATAATAGCTGCACAATTCTATGCATTGGACAGACAAAAGTTTGTTAAACGAATATCAAAAATAAAACAGGAAACAATGCAAAAAGTGGAAAATGGGATGAAATTGGTTCTCGGTATGAACCAATGAAAAGAGCCTGTTCCAAAACCGTGCGCGTTAGCGCACAGTAAATTAGTTTTGGAACAGGCTCAAATATAAAATAAAAAATTACTTTGCATGACGAGGCTGTCGAATTAAATCTGCTTACCGGACTCATGCCTCCTCCATGGAATGGTGTTCGGTATACATGCCCCCGTATCCCCCCACCCCTGACCAACCCGGAAAAGTTGTAAAAAACCCGGATATTTTTTCACCATGTCACTCTATGACATGGTGGCTGTACTATATTAGAAATTGAAAGAATATCTTGCAGGTTAAAGGAGGCACTATGGAAACCCTAAGCGAAGTAAATAAAACCGGAACTCCCGCTCTGTTCAGCAGTTTGGACCGGATCAAGGGTCTCGTGGAAAAGCACGGGCTTTACCTTGAGTTTTTTGACACGGCGAAGGAAGATCTGGATGCCGTCTGCGCCGTGTTAAAAGTTACGCCGGTCCAGGCGGCGCTGTTTGCCCTGCTTTTGGAACATTCGGGTACTCGCGATGCGGGCCTTTCGGGGATTGCCGAAACGCTCCACTGCGGCAGAATACAGACCCTGCAATACCGGGCTGATCTTGAGGCCCTTGAAAGAAAGCATCTTATCGTCGCCTGTGATAATGACGACGATATTTTTTCCAGCCGGCCCTCGTTTATGAAAAACCGCCAGGGACAGGACTCCCGTACTTATATCGTTCCCCGGGATGTTATCATGGCGCTTGAAGCCGGCCGGGAATACCGCTACACCGTTTACCGCGGCCTTTCCCCCGAAGAATTTTATACTGCGGCGGATCGTATTCTCGACGCTTTTCATGATAAAAATCTGGACATCAAGCAGTTTTTTATCGAGATGAAATATCTCTTTAGCGGCAATCCGGATATTCAGTTTGTGAAAAAAACGAAATCAGAAAAACTCGGTTTCAGGAACATCATGGTTCTGCTCCTGTTCTGCGCCGCCCTGGTGGAAAACGATAAAGATTCGCTTAAGTTTTCCGAACTCCGTTTTATTTTTGGACGGCACTGCGGCCAGTTGGTAAAACGTGATTTTATAAGGGGCGAAAACGAACTTTTCAGGGCCGGGCTGCTTGAGCAGACTTGCGACAACGGTTTGGCCGACACCGGCGAATACCGTCTTACCAGCAACGCCAGAGACAGCCTGTTGGACGACATCGATATAAAAGAAAAAAAACAGCTCCGGGGGAAGGATATTATCCGTTCCAATGCCCTGGCGGAAAAGAAACTCTACTATCCGCCAAAGCTGCGTGCTCAAATTGATGAACTGACGGACCTTTTGCGGGAAGAAAATTTTTCGTCCATCGTGACGCGCCTCAGGGAAAGCAATATGAAAACGGGCTTTGCCTGCCTTTTTTCCGGACCTCCCGGAACCGGCAAGACCGAAACCGCATACCAGATCGCCCGGGCCGCGGGCCGGGACATTTTTTTTGTGGACATCAGCGAAACCAAAAGTGTGTGGTTCGGCGAAAGCGAAAAAAAGATAAAGCAGCTTTTTACGCGCTACAACGGCATGGTGAAACATAGCTCCCCCGCACCGATACTGCTCTTTAACGAAGCGGATGCCGTGCTGGGAAAGCGTCAGGAAATCGGCGCGGAACGGCACGGTCCCAGCCAAACCGAAAACGCCATGCAGAACATTCTTCTGCAGGAGATCGAGAACCTTGACGGAGGCATTCTTATCGCTACTACCAATATGGCCGGCAACTTTGACGCGGCCTTTGAACGGCGCTTCCTGTATAAAATCGTATTCGAGAAACCCGATCCTGAGGCTAAAGCCGCCATCTGGAAAAGCCTGATGCCGGAGGCTGACTATGACATGATCTCCCTTGCCGGGCGCTTTGATTTTTCCGGCGGCCAGATCGAAAACGTGGCCCGCAAGGCGGCCGTGGCGGGCCTTATCCGGGGAGCGCCCCTTTCCGGCGCTGACATTGCCGCCATTTGCGAGGCGGAACTGCCCGGCAGGGAGGCGCGGCGCATAGGGTTTGCGGGAAATTAAGGAGGAATCATTAATATTTCGTGTTAATGTCCAATTTTACACAAGCGGCGATGCCGCCGCTTTTTATAGGAGAAACCAAAGATGAAAAAACTTTTTTGTACGGTATTTGTATTAACGGCCTGGTATACCTGGGCGGGCGCAAGCGGCGAACGGTCCCCGGCCGTCCAAGCTGACTCCCCCTATTCCCGGCCGGGCGCAGGCGGCGAGTACTTCCAAACCGCGGAACCGGATTCCCCCTATTCCCGGCCGGATGCAGCCGGCGAATCTATCCAGCCTGCCGCCCATCCGAAGGAGATTGGTGAAGCAAAGACCGCCCGCCCCGGCAGCGGCATCGGCGTGGATACCCGGGATGAAATCGCCTGGCGCAAGGCGTGGGTGGACCGTCTGGGCGAGTGCGACAGGTATGTGGCGGATTATATACGGAACACGCCGCTGCCTGCGCTTCTGGTGTACTCCGCCACAGCCGAAAGAGGCGCGATTGACTGGGAGCGGGAAACTACAGCCATTAGTTTCAGGATTGCCCTGTACCCTGACAAGGCCTGGCCTATTCCCCTCAAGAACATGATGAACGAGACCTACTCGGCCTTCGCAGCGACTGGCAAGGCTGAGGCATGGGGCATTAAGTGGCCGACAAGGGCCGTCTCCGGGGAACCCTCCCCCATCCGCGCGGAGACAACCCGTGAATACCTTGCGGCGGTGGAACTGGTAAACGGGCAGGGGCAGGTGATAGGGACGCAGTCGGTATCCCTCAGCGCGGGCTGGAAGACCGGATTCAC
>JAIROH010000162.1 GCA_031257595.1 Treponema sp.
GCGGCAAAAAGCTTCCAATGGGGCCTGTAGTAAGAAGCGAAAATGCGCAGCGGAGAACGTCGAAAATCGGGCATACTACAGTATAGAGCCGGTTTCAAAATTAATTAACTGTGCGCAAAAGCGCACTTTTGAAATCACCTCTATAGTAGGGTTGTTTTCTTAAATCGAGTAGGATGCTACTGTTCTGACAAATACAGATTTCAACAAGATCGTATTCAACAGATAAAGGTCTACTCTTATTAGTTTTGGCAAAATCAAAGAACAAATAGCGTCAAAACCCACGTTGCCAGGGGTGATACATGTACATGCGCCCGGAGGATAACAACAGGCGCATGTACCTGCCCCACTAAGCAGCGCCGTCGGTAACCACGTGGCCGTGGGTTTTGCTCCCATTACGACATTTGATTTTGTCAGAACATATGAAAATGATTTTCAATTTCATATTGGTCTTTACAGTGACGGATTACTTTGTTATAGTCAAGCCATGAGCCTCCTCGTGTGTGAAAATCTTTCGCTGGGCTATGACGGAACGGCGGTTCTTCGGGGGCTTGGCTTCTCCGTTGAAGCGGGGGAAAGGCTCTGTGTGGTCGGGGAAAACGGTTCGGGGAAAAGCACGCTGTTGAAAGGGCTGTTGGGCCTTGTGCCGCCGCTCGGCGGCGTTTTGCGGAAAGGCCCCGGGTTCAGGGCTCGCGAAACGGGTTATTTGCCCCAGGAAAGCGCCGTTCAGAAGGATTTTCCCGCCGCGGTGTTTGAGGTGGTTCTTTCCGGCAGGCAGAACAGGCGGGGTTTAAGGCCGTTTTACGCAAAAAAGGACAAGGCCGCCGCCCTGGAAGCCCTCGATATGCTGGGTATGGCGGATTTGACCAAAAGCTGTTTCAGGGAACTTTCCGGGGGACAGCGCCGGCGGGTTCTGCTTGCCAGGGCGCTCTGCGCGGCGGAAAAGTTTCTTTTCCTTGACGAGCCCGCCGCCGGCCTTGACCCTGTCGTCCAGGGAGAACTGTACAGACTGCTGGATTCGATCAACCGTGAAAAGGGAATCACCGTTGTCATGGTTTCCCACGACATCGAAGGGGCGGTCAAATTCGCCGAAACCCGTGCGGGCAAGGTGCTTCATCTGGCGGGAAAGCAGCTTTTTTTCGGAAGCGCCGGCGCGTACCGGGAATCGGAACCGGGCAGACAGTTTTTGAAAAAACAGGGGTAAGGATGATATTATGAGCATAGCGGATACGATCATCGGCATGTTTTCGTTTGCGTTTATCGTGCGGGCTTTTATCGTAGGCTTTCTTGTCTCGCTCTGCGCGAGCCTTCTTGGGGTCAGCCTCGTGCTGAAACGTTACTCGATGATCGGCGACGGCCTTTCCCATGTGGGTTTCGGAAGCCTCGCCGTGGCAACGGCGCTTAACATGGCGCCCCTTACGGTGTCGATACCCGTAGTCGTGGCGGCGGCTTTCCTGCTCCTCCGTCTAAGCGAAAATTCAAAGATAAAGGGCGATGCGGCCATCGCGCTTTTTTCCACCGGCGCCTTGGCAATCGGAGTGATGGTTATCTCGATGACAACAGGCATGAACACCGACGTATGCAATTACCTTTTCGGCAGCATACTTGCCATGAGCAAGGCGGATGTGCGGCTCAGCGTGGGACTTTCCGTTTCGGTCATCGTTCTTTTTGTTTTTTTCTACAACAAAATATTCGCCGTTACCTTCGACGAAACCTTCGCCAGAGCAAGCGGGGTTCCGGCGGGCCTTTACAACACGATCATCGCCGTACTTACCGCGGTAACCATTGTGCTTGGGATGAGGATGATGGGCGCGCTGCTTATTTCAAGCCTCATTATCTTTCCAGCCCTTTCGTCGATGAGACTCTTCAAAAGTTTCAGAAGCGTTACCGTTTCGTCAGCCGTTATTTCCGTATTCTGTTTTTTCGCGGGGATCCTGGTTTCGTATATCTTTGCCACGCCTACGGGGGCAAGCGTGGTGATCTTCAACATGGCCGTATTCGCCGCCTTTTCCGGCCTAAGCTCCCTGCGCGGCAGGTTCCGCCCCGTACTGCTGGCCGCCGCGGGACTGGTTCTGGTTTTGGGAAGCTGCGCCAGAGGGCCGGTACTCAGAACCCCGAAAAACGCCGCCGGAACCCGCTCGGTAACGCTTCCCGCGGATGCGTTGTGGCCGGACGCGCCGAAAGGCAGCCCGGAAAGTGACCCGGCCGTGGCGTTCCCCGCCGAATCCGCCCCGTCCGGCGTTTCTGACGGAGGCGCGGCTGGGGATGCAGGCGGACAGCTGAACTTTGCCGCGGAACTGGGATTCGGGCTCTCGCGGACCGGGCAGACGGTAAAACCTTCCGGGCCCGTTATCGAGATAAAGGAAAAGATGTTTATTGCCCAGACCAACGACATCTATCTGAACGCGGAAGATTACCTTGGTAAAACGATCCGGCTTGAAGGGCTTTTCAAAACCGACAGCTATGACGATTTAAGCAAAACGTACTGCTTTGTTATGCGCTACGGTCCGGGCTGCTGCGGCAACGATGGCAGCGCCGGTTTTGAAGTAGCCTGGCCGGATGACGCAAAGCGTCCCTATCCCAAAGAAGACGACTGGGTCAGGGCCGAAGGGGCGCTGCAGTATTATGAAGAAGACGGCTACCCGTACCTGTACCTGGCCCTCGCCTCGCTTACCGTAGAACAGAACCGCGGCGCGGAATTTGTGACGCAGTAAGGTATTCAAGGCTGCTTTCCCAAAAACTGAGGTTTTGGGAAAGCCTCGACAACTTATGTCATTTGAGTAACATTTTTAATGTGAGGCAACGCGTCCGCTTGAAAACCCTGCCAAAAATTCATATCATCGTAGATATGGGCTCCAACAGGCAGTACAAAGACAGCGTATTCTCGTTCCTCTTTAGCGACCCCGCCGCGCTCCGGGAACTCTACGGCGCCATCACGGGTATTGAACTGACCCCGGATACGCCTGTTACCATTAATACCCTGGAAGGAGTCTTGTATAAAAACCTCCGAAACGACATATCTTTTGAAGTTGATAAAAAACTGGTTGTGTTAGTCGAACATGAAAGCACTATCAACCCCAACATGGCCGTCAGGCTTCTCATGTATATAGCCAGGGTATATGAAAAACTCACCGCCGGAAGAAACCTGTACGGCAGAAAGAAACTCTCCATTCCCCGCCCCGAATTCATCGTGCTGTACAACGGTACGGACCCGTATCCCGACGAAGCTACCCTGAAATTATCAGAGGCTTTTGAGGATATTGCCTCTTTGGGTATACCCCAAAAGCGGCCGCCTGATTTGGAACTGACCGTTAAGGTATACAATATCAACCGTGGCCACAATGAACCGATAATCCGGCGTTGTAAAAGGCTGGAGGGGTACAGCGCGCTGATCGCCAAGGTGCGGGAGTTTGAAGCTGAGCAGGCGGGGGACAGGAAACCCCACAGGCTCAGTGATGACGAGAAAGAGGAAGCGATGACGCTGGCGGTACGCTGGTGTATAGCCCATAATATCTTAAAACCGTTTTTAGAATCCCACGGATCCGAGGTGGTAAACATGTTAATGACCGAATGGAAACTGGAAGACGCATTAGTGATTGAGCGGGAAGAAGGCCG
>JAIROH010000229.1 GCA_031257595.1 Treponema sp.
CGTACCATGGAGCTTTAGCCCCTACTATGTCCTGGTACAAAAGACAGGTTGAATCTTGTATCATCATTCATTTAGTATACCACATTTCCCCTGTTTCCACTATAAAGCCAGATGAGCCAGAAAAATATTAAGAAAAACAAGGAAATATTTTCCTTCTTGTATTCGGAAGTATCTTTCGGTGGAAATTAAAGGTTTAGAGAATAAGATTATAATAATAAAAGATGGAAAGGAATATATCAATAACATAAATATGATTCCGGATGGATTTTCAGTTGAAATCAAAGGAGATAGAAATATCATTAAATTTCATTTACCAATACACGGAAAGAATAATACTATTAAAATTAATAATAAGGGGACAATAGTAGATATTGGCTCAAGTTCATTGTTAAATTCGCTTTGTATTTCATGTTCCGGGGGATTCGAACAAATAATAAGAATAGGCAATAATACAACAATAGAAGGAGGTTTATTTATTAGAGTAACATATAATGCCAAAATTTTTATAGGGAATGATTGTATGTTCGCACATGATATATTTATACGGGCAACTGACGCTCATTCCATTATTGATAAAGAAACAAAAGAAATAATAAATAAACCAAAGCATCCCATAGTTATAGGAGACCATTGTTGGATTGGCCAGAGATGTCTTATTGGAAAAAACGCGATAATTCCCGCGAATACAATAATTGGCATGGGATCAATAATAACAAAATCATTTAGCAAGGAAAATACCATAATTGCGGGAAATCCGGCAAGAATAATAAAGGAAAATATAGAGTGGGATAGGAGGGATATAATAAACATGGAATAATCAACCGACCCCGCCGCGAAGCGGACGGGGTATGGTTGTTTTAGTAAGGTATTCAGGGCACATACCTTTTGTTACAGGCGGGGCGGAGCCGCATTGGAACAGGCCGCCGAGCCCATCAAAACCTTGTTCTTTGCCATTTCAAACAATAATACTCCTAATATCCATCCCGGCGGTACTGAGGAGTTCTTCCAGGTTTCCCGCCCCGTGTTTTTTCGCCGCTTTACAGACTACGGTTCCACATGTCTCGGCGTCCGCCAGGGCATTGTGGGCATCGTAGATAATACCGAAATGTTCACCCAGGCTGGTGAGGGCATGGGATCCCAATTCCGGCCACGTGGCGCGGGCCAATCTAAGGGTACAAAAATATCCAAGTAACGGTACGGGTAATCCATACCACTCAAGGGCCGCCCTGAGTACACCCATGTCAAAAACCGCGTTATGGGCCGCCAGAGGCAATCCGCCGATGAAAGGCAGGATTCCGCTTTCCCAGACCTCCGCGAAGTTTGGCGCATCCCGTACATCTTCAACGGTAAGCCCGTGAATGTCGGTAAAATCGGGACGGATGTACAGCGCAGGCGGACGTATCAGAGAGTAAAAAGTATCCACCGCTTTTCCGTTCAAAAATTTTACCATCCCCACCGAACAGGCGCTTTCCCGTGAGTATTTGGCGGTTTCAAAATCAATGGCAATAAAATTCATGTCGTTCCTAATCCTTTAAACAAATCGGTTTTGCGGGCGGGTAAAACTTACGGTATAAAGTTACGGCCTCGATGCCCCGCCGGCTTTGTTATCGCGCGCCTGTTTCAGGCGCGTACATTGTACCGGAGACTACTTGTAAAACTTCGCTCTGTATTCGGGAATCTCAAGCATCGGCGGGCGTTCCTCGGGGGGAACCGCCGTGTATATCAGCCTGTGTTCGGTTTCACGGCGTTCAAGGCTGATGTGCCTGAGCCCGGTTTTGGCGGAAATGTTTGCCTTGCCGTACTTTTCCAGCCGTGAATAGAACGTGTTGAGTATACCGAAAGCCATCTTGCCCAGGTCGGAGGTACTCTGGTTGCGATGGATCCTCATGTCAAGGTCAACCTGGGCCAGAGCTTCTATGCCTTCCATTTCCAGGATGTCCACAAGGTGGCCCAGCTCTACGCCGTAGCCCACCGAAAACGACAACTTTTCCAGAAGCTTCCGCCGGCCGGCGTATTCCCCGGAAAGGGGCTGAACCAGCGAGGCAAGTCCCGGGTAGAAAAGCGAGAACAGGGGCCGCACGAGGATCTCCGTTACCCGACCGCCTCCCGATGGGGCGATTTTTCCCCCGGAACGTATCGGCCGTTCGTAGAACGCCTTGACGTAGGAAACCCCATCGTCTTCCAGAAGCGGTCCGATAAGGCCGTAGACAAATTTGGGAGAGATGTTGGAAATATCCGCGTCGACCCATACAATGATGTCTCCCTCAAGCGCATAGAGGCTCTTCCACAGATTTTCGCCCTTTCCCCGGAAGCTTCCGTAGGTCGGGAGTATGGCCTTTGAAACAAAGACCCTGGCGCCGAATCCTTCCGCCACCTTTCTGGTATTGTCCTTTGAGGAAGAATCGATGATGGCGATTTCGTCAAGCAGCGGATAACGATCTTTAAGTTCGGTACGGATTATCAGAATCTCTTTTCCGATGGTGGCTTCCTCGTTGAGGGTCGGGAAAGCCAGGGATATTTTAAGGCCTTTTTTTTCTTTAAGCCCGACAAGGGTTTTTATGTCGGAGAATTTGGAATGATGCCAGGTTTTGTTAAGGATACGATCTTCTCCGCTCACCACTGTTCCTCCCCGGTTATCAGCTCTATGCAGCGTTCAAGCAGCAGCCTTCCCGTTTCAACAGTGGCTATTTCAACCGTATCGTGATCCACACCGGCCCGGCCTTCGGCAAGGCCGATGGAAAGGGCGGGGATCCCCATGTTTACCAAAAAAGACGAAGGATCCGCCCCGGAACGTTCCACCGGTTTTAGCTTTAGACTTTTTGCCGCGTTTCCCAGAATTTTCGCAAGTTTCCCGCAGAGGGCCGGATCGGCGGGAGGGATGCTTGAGAGCACCTGAAGGGAAGAAGCCAGCCCTTCCGCGTTGTACTTTTCCGTATCGGCCTTGATCTTCTCAAGCGCCCCGTCAAGTTTTTCCCTGTTTGAAGATTCAAGATCCAGTTCCAGCACTCCTTCCAGCGGAACGCGGTCATAGACCGTTCGGGCCTCAATCCGCCGTATGTTGATGCTGAGATCCCCGTCTTCGCCGTTTTTTTCCAGATAGCCGGAAGCCATGTTGACCAGAGTCCCTGTAAGGTCCCCCGCGGCATTCGTGGTTTTTTCCTGCGTCTCCGGAACCTTTTCGTGTTTCTTTCGTTCTTCCGCTTTCTTCCGCTCTTCTTCTGTCTCCCGGTAGAGCTTTATTTCCACCCGGTAACTTCCCTGGGCGGGCGTAAAAATCACCCCGGGAGAGAAACCGCGGATCCCCAGGGCGGCGAAGGGCCTGCGCCGCGCTTCGGTAAACGACAAAAAAGCGTCTTTGGACGGATCGTCAAAACCGAAAACAGAAAAAAGAAGAATGATGTCCCTTTCCCAGAAAGAAAGCCCCGCGTTATGGGATTCCGCGACCGACAGCAGGGCCGCCGGCCCCAGAGCGTCGGCAAGTCCGGCCCCGCTGGCGTACCGGGTGTCCAGATGGCCAAGGCTGCCGAAACTGTTCCATCGCTCGGAACCAAGGCCGGTAAAAAGAAGCAGCGGCTCGGCGGAACGCCCTCCCCTGCCGTGGAGGCGGACGATGATATTGCCTTCGCCGTCGATTGTATGGGGTATGGAAAGCGAGTTGAGCCGTTCCGCCACAAAAACCGCCCGCTCTTCTTCCCTTTCCGTAGGGGAGGGAATTTCTCCCAATAACAGCGCATCGGCCAAAAGCCGGTCCGCCAAAGGGGCGGCCGGCTTTTTCGGCCGATGGAAGAAAAGCTGCATCCTGCCGGAGAGCGAATTGACGCCCCTGAGAAACGAATTCTTTACCGTTTCAAAAAAATTCATCATGTCAAGAATAACCCAAAACAACGCCTCTGTCCATTTTTTTGTATATCAGGTACAATTAGCGGGTAAGGAGTGTCCATGAACCGGAAAGCACAGGAACTGGAACGCATCTTTTCACCGCTCCAGATAGGGTATATCACTACCTATATCGAGCCTCTCAACGCCTCGTCCAATGTTGAATGGGCGCTGGAACTTATTGCCGACTGGCCCGATTCGGACGTAATCCCCGTAGAGCGTAACGGCGCGGTTCTTGGAGTTGTTTCCAGGCCGGAGCTTGAAAAACTCGCGAAATCCGCGTGGAGCCGTTTCTGGCAAAAAGACCTTGATGCCTATCTTATCCCCGCAAAGGAAATGATAGACGCCACAACCCATATTTCCAAGCTGACCGAAGAGGCCGTCAAAAAATACAGGAGCGATTCGTCCGTATGGTACATCGTACAATACCGCCGGAGCTACCTGGGGATCGTCAGTCTCAGGCAAATGATGGAGTACATAAATACCATACACTCCCAGGATCTTGACCGCGCGGGGGAAATTCAAAATCACCTTCTTAAAAAAACCGTTGTACAGGACAAGCGCTTTAACGCCGTTTTTTTCAATATGATGGCGCACGAAGTAGGAGGAGATTTTTTCAGGATCTATCAGGCCAGTCAGGACAGATACATGGTCTGCTGTTTTGACGTCGCCGGAAAAAACATCTCCGGCGCCATGACTACGATGGCCTTGGGAGCCTGTTTTTCGTCATTTGAACTTTTCCGGTACTCAAGCAGTGTCGATAAAATGACCGGGCGGATAAACGATCTTATACGAACCGTCAATCCGCCCGGAGTTTTTGTAACCGCCGTATTGTTTTATATTGATTTCGGATCGAAAAACATCCGGATTCACAACTGCGGATTTTCTCCGGTTTTGATTTTTGTACGAACTGATAATAAAATTAGTTATAAGATGTTAAATCCGAATCTTCCTCCGCTGGGGGTAATCGATAATTTTGATTTTTCCGACAACCAGATCATACCGATTACCAAAAATCTCAGGCTCTGCGCCTATTCCGACGGCCTGACCGACATGGCGGACATTTACGGCGAACGCTACGGAGAGGAACGAACGACGGCGTTGATAAAAAAAATGCATCCTTTTCCACAGACAGGGATCCCCGAAACCCTGAAAAAAGAGGTATCCGACTGGATCGGTACGGCGTCCCTGGCGGACGACATAACCCTTGTGGACATACGGTTCAATTAAGGAAGCGGCGATTCCGCCGCGGCAGGCAGGAGTGATCATGGATTCATTACAGAAAAATCTCAAATGGAAAGGCCGCCGGGGCCCGGTAGTGCTGGTAATTATGGACGGAGTCGGTTACGGCAAATACCGGGAAGGGGACGCCGTG
>JAIROH010000165.1 GCA_031257595.1 Treponema sp.
TGGAATCAAATTCATCGTAGATCACCGTTACGCCGTACTCCCGCTCAAATTTCTCGATTACCGTATCCGGCGTGTAATAGGTCCAGTTGTAAATATAAAGCGTTGTTGACTCCGCCTGAACCTGGGCTGACTCCGCCTGACCCGGTTGAGCCAAGCCGGGCTGAACCTGGGTTGAATCGGCCTTTCCCGTGCAGCCGCCAAACAGCGCCATGGCGAGTCCTGCGGCTGCGGCCAATACAGGTATTTTCTTCATTTTTTCCTCCTTGTGCTGAAATCGTTCCTTTTTTCAACACCCCTTTTAATTTAAGGCGGGGCCAGGCCCCGCCGGATTGCCAATAACGGATCGCCGGCGGCGAATCGCCTTTCACGGCGGAATCATTTTGCGGCGATGTATTTGAGGAAGTTCCGCAGCAGGAAAGTCAGCGCCACCGTTCCGCAGATCATCACGACCGAAAGGGCGTTGATCACCGGAGACACGCCGAACCGTATTGCCGAATAAATGTAGATCGGCAGCGTAGAGGAACCCGGACCCGTTACAAAGTAGGTGATAACAAAGTCCTCCAGTGAAATGGTTACCGCCGTAAGAAAGCCCGATACGATACCGGGCATGCACACCGGAACGGTGACTTTTAGAAGGGTCTGGCCTTCGTTGGCCCCCAGGTCCCTGGCCGCTTCAATAATGGAAAAGTCGAATTCGTCAAGCCGGGCCATCACCATGAGGAATACAAAAGGCAGATTGAACGTGGTATGGGCGATAAAAATCGTCGCCAGGCCCAGTTTGAGGCGAATCCCCTCAAAAAACACAAGGAGCGATACGCCGATGATGATCTCCGGCAGTATCATCGGAAGAAACGAAATCGTCTGAACATAGTTGCGCAGGCGGAACCGGTACCAGTTTACCCCTATGGCCCCCAGCGTGCCGATTACCGTCGCCGTTCCCGCCGAACTTACCGCGATGACGATGCTGTGCCAAAACGCCCGCCAGAGATCCCTGGAATGAAGGAAAAGTTCTTCGTACCAGGTAAACGAAAAGCCCGTCCAGTTCATCCCCTTGGACGCGTTGAACGAATAAAGAACGAGTATAAAGAGGGGCAGAAAAAGAAAAACAATCGTGGCGATAAACACGGTCTGGGAAAACGAAAACCGCTTTCCGTAGGCCCGTTTTGCGTGGCGCGCCGCTTCCCCCGGCGGCGGGGATTTTAGCGAAGTTATAAAGTTGTTGATTACCGTCTTAAAGTTCACCGGCGTTCCCCCCGGAAAAATCCGGTTCCCCGGCCGCCTCGGGAATGGCTGTTTCCGAAATGCCCGATACGTCGGTTGTCCGCTTCGCTTCGCGGCGCTGAAGGTTCATCATGATCATAACCCCGACGGTCGTGATCGCCGTCAATACCAGGGAAATCGACGAGGACAGGGGCAGGTTCCGGGCCTTGGTAAGCTGGTCGGCGATTACGTTTCCCAGCATGTACGAATCCTTTCCGCCGACAAGAAGGGGTACGGCATAGGCGCCGAAAATCGGGATAAACGTAAAAAGCACGGCGGTATAGATGCCGCTTTTGATGTTGGGCAGCAGCACCTTCCGTATGGAACCCATTTTGGTCGCCCCAAGGTCCCGTGCGGCCTCAAGCAGGGAAAAATCAAATTTGTCTATCGTGGAAAACAGCGGCAGGATCGCGTAGGGAAGGTACATGTATACAAGCACCAGCGTCACCGCCCGCTGGTTGTAAAGGAACATCGTCGGATCGTTGACCTGGCTCCTGAAAATCCCCACGGTGGTAAGAAAGTCAACGGCCTTTTGGCTGGGGATCAACGCCTTAATCGCCTGTTCAATGTGGCTCCGTATCCCGGAAGTAAATTCGGCAAAATGTACGTACCTGTCCAGAAAGCCCGTCCGGGTAAGGAACTCGACCAGAAAGCCGTTGGATCCCAGTATGTTCATCCACGCGAAAACCCGGATAAGAAAGTTCGTCCAAAAGGGTATGATGATAAGGAGCAACAGGAACGTTTGGTTTTTGCTCCGGGCCATAAAATAGCCGCAGGGAAGGGCGATAAGTATTGTGATAAACGTCGCCGCCGCCGAGGTCAGCAGCGTGCGCACCGCTATCACGACAAAATTGGGATTCGTGAGACTCCGGTAGGCCGCCAGGGAAAATACCGGCGACACCCCTCCGTAAAGGCCTTTTTTAAGGAAACTGTATATCACAATGATAACAAACGGCGCGAGGAAAAAAACCGTAAACCAGATCGCCATCGGCGAAGAATAAACCGGGCCGTAGTTTCGTTTTACCGTCCCGTTTGTCCTGATCCTGTTTTTGCCTTTGCCTGCTTTCCCGCCTGCGGGGTTCGCCGCGGCGCTGGTCACAGCCGTACTCCGGCCGCGCCGGACCGCGCTTCGGCAGCCCGGCCGTTTTCTTCCGCGGCGCCGACAATGTAGCCGTCGTTGGCGCTCCAGGAAAGGTATACCGCGTCTTTCCAGACAATGTCCGGGCCTTCGTCGTAATACCGGGCGTGCTGTTTGATCGAACGCACGAGGGTGTTTTCATTCACTTTGACAAAAAATTTGGTCTGAAAGCCGGAATAGATCGGCTCTTCGACAATGCCCTGGAACGTGTTGATGTCTTCCCGTTTGGTAGCGGGTTTTTCCTTGGAAATGACCACCTTTTCCGGGCGCACGGTAAAACTCATCCGGCGGCCTTTCCGCACTTCGTCTACGGTGGTTACCTTGATCCGGCCCAGCTGGGGGATGTCAAGCTCGACCATGTATTCGGTTTCCTCTTTGGGAAGTTTTTCCACGCCAAGGACTTCGCCGTCGAAAAGGTTCGTCTCGCCGATAAACCGGGCTACAAAACCGGTGGCGGGACTTTCATAGATTTCGTGGGGGGTACCTATCTGGAGCACATCACCCTGATCCATTACGGCGATATGGTCGGATACCGAAAGGGCTTCCTGCTGGTCGTGGGTAACGTAGATAAAGGTTATGCCGATCTTGTCGTGGATCTGGTCAAGCTCGATAAGCATGTGCTGACGGAGCTTGGCGTCCAGGGCCGACAGCGGTTCGTCGAGAAGCAGCACGCTGGGTTCGTTGATCAGCGCCCTGGCGATGGCTACCCGCTGTTTCTGGCCGCCGGAAAGCTGGTTGGGTTTTTTGTGGGCGTGGGCCTCAAGCTGCACCAAACGGAGGTAGTCTTTTACGCGGGATTCAACCTGCGTCCTGGACTGCTTTTTAAGACGCAGCGAAAAAGCCACGTTTTCAAACACCGTAAGGTGGGGAAACAGCGCATAGTTCTGAAAAACGGTATTCGCCTGCCGCTGGTTTGGCGGCAGGGAAAGCACGTCCGAGCCGTCAAAACAAACGGCGCCCGAATCGGGGCTTTCAAAGCCCGCGATGATCCGCAGCAGCGTGGTTTTACCGCATCCCGACGGACCCAGCAGGGAGAAAAACTCCCCTTTTTTGATGGCAAGGCTTACGTTGTTCAAAGCCCTAAAGTCACCGAAGAACTTCGACACCCCTTCGATGGCTACATCGCTCCCTTTCAATACCTTCCTCCGTTACGGGAAGATATACGGCCCAAAAGCCGCCCGGCCGCCTGAGTCCGCGTATTCAAGCCCTGAACCGCCGGGACGCATGCAAATCGTTAGTCTAGGGGATACAATG
>JAIROH010000191.1 GCA_031257595.1 Treponema sp.
CTTGTGGATATTTTTGCATACTTATGCAAAAATATCCCGATTTGCGGGCTCCTTTGGCAGTTTGCATGGTATAAAAATTCACTTTCGTGAATTTTTATACGGTTTTATGCACAAGTGCAACAAACTGCTAGGAGCCTGTCGCGCTTGTGCAACAGGCCCCTAACCGTAAAACGAAATTCTCTTTTACAGTTCCGCCACGGCCTCTATTTCAACAAGAACATTGCGGGGAAGCTGTTTGACCGCCACGGTAGAACGGGCCGGTTTGCCGCTAAAGTATTCGGCGTAAACTTCGTTAAAAGCCGCAAAGTCGTTCATGTCGGCAAGAAAACAGGTGGTCTTGATCACATTGGCAAGGCCGGAACCGGCTTCTTCCAGTACCGCCGCGAGGTTTTTGATAACCTGAAGGGTCTGTTCCTTAATCGTTCCTTCGGCGACCGAGCCTGTCTCGGGAACAAGGGGTATCTGGCCTGATGTAAAAACCAGTCCGCCTGAGCAGATTGCCTGTGAATAAGGGCCTATGGCTGCCGGGGCTTTGTCTGTCTGAATTATCTTCATGTTACGCTCCATCAATAGCATTGGGAAATTTCTGAAATTCCCCGATGGTTCCCATTATAGGGCAATTTCCATTTTTTGTTCACCTATGTTGTGTTTCTCGCAATAACCGGTAAGGATAAGGCTGAGGGCGCCGTCGCCGGTAACATTGCAGGCTGTGCCGAAACTGTCCTGAAGCGCGAAGATTGTGAGCATAAGGGCGGTGCCGCTTGCGTCAAAGCCGAGAACGCTGACGATAAGGCCCAGGGACGCCATAACCGTTCCGCCCGGTACGCCGGGGGCCGCAATGGCAAATATCCCGAGGAGCAGGCAGAAAAGGATCATTGTGGAAAGCTGGGGAAGCTGGCCGTAGAGAACCTGGGAGACGGTCATAACAAAAAAACACTCGGTAAGAACGGAGCCGCAGAGGTGAACATTGGCGAACAGGGGTATCCCGAAGGCGACCATGTCTTTCCGCAAAACCGAAGATTTGTTCGCGCATTGCAGGGCAACCGACAATGTCGCCGCGGAACTCATCGTCCCAACGGCGGTAAGATACGCCGGCCCGTAGTGGCGCAGAACCTCAAAGGGATTTCTGCCGGAATAGGCGCCGGCGATTCCGTAAAGCAGGGCAAGCCAGATGTAGTGCCCCGCCATGACGATAACGATGACCACAAGGAAGATCGGCAGCTGCCTGGTAATTGAGCCTTCATAAGCCAGGGAAGCGAACGTACATCCGATAAAGAAAGGCAGAAGGGGAATAACTACTTTGGTAACAATGGAAATAACGATTTTTTGAAATTCATCGAGCAGTTTGATAAAGGTTTCAGCTTTGTTCCAGATGGCGGCGAGGCCGACAAATATGGCGATTACCAGGGCGCTCATAACCGGCATAATCTGGGGAATGGCAAGCTGAAAAACCTGCTTGGGAATCTCCTTGTTATGCGCTACATCGCTTACAATGTTGAGGTGGGGGATAATTCCGTAACCCGCGAACGACGAAAAAAACGCCGCGCCGACGCTTGAGGTGTAGGCGATGACAAGGGCCAGGCCCAAAAGTTTTGACGCGTGTCCGCCAAGTTTGGTGATCGACGGAGCGATAAAGCCGATGATGATCAGGGGGATACAGAACATGATAAGGTTGCTTAAAAGGCTCTGTACGGTGACAATTATCTGCATCACAACTTCATTGGAAACAAGCCCGACAACGATACCGATGGCAAGCGCCAGAACAAGCCGCACGGGAAGACTGGATAAAAATTTCATACTAAAACTCCTCTCGCAAATTATTTTACACACGGCCAACGGCCGCAAAACGCTTTGTTACATGGGTTACGCCGGTTTTAAAATCCGGCGTTTTGAAAAAACTCATGTGTCCAGCATGATTTGAATTATTTCCTTGTCGGTTTTACGCATGCCCTCTTTGCCCAGGCGGTAGATGTTTTTAATGGTATTCTCCACGCCGTGGGCTATAATGCCGTCGCCACCGTAGAACTGCTGGCCGTTTTTATACATTTCGTAACCCAATATCCCGGCGTCAACCGCCGCAGCGATTTTCGCCGCGCAGGAAGGTTTTGCGCCGTCGCAGACAATGCCGGAGGTAATGGCCAGGGCGTTCACCAGGGTATGTGAAATTTCTTCCATACGGCCGCCCTGGAGGTACGCGATGCCCGCTCCGGCGGCGGCGCCGGCGCAGACTACTCCGCAGTACGCGGAAAGCCGGCCGATTCCGCTTTTAAGGTGCAGCGTAATCAGGTCGGAAAGTACCAGCGCCCGGATAAGTTCTTCTTCGCTTTTTTTAAGCCAGGCGGCGTATTCGATGACCGGCATGGAAGCGGTTATGCCCTGGTTGCCGCTCCCCGAAAGGATAATCACCGGCAGGCTGCATCCGCTCATCCTGGCGTCCGATCCCGCCGCCGCGGCCGCCTTGGCCCGCGTCTTGATATCGTCGCCGTAATTTGTCTTTAGTACCTTGCCGATATTCGCCCCATAGTCTCCCCTGAGGCCCTCGGCGGAAATCGCGGAATTGTATTCAATTTGCCGTTTGATAAGACCCTTAACGTCATCCAGCTTTACCGTGTTGGCGAAGTCGATAATCGCTTCCACATCGAGCATGGTCTGCCCGGAATCTTCCCCGGAAGACACCGCCGAAGACACCGCTGAAGATTCCGCCACCCGCGGGATATTTTCATCTTCCGCGGCAAAAACCACGGCGCCGTCTTTTTCGATAAAAATAATATTGGTATGATCGTCGGCAATGTGTACCCTTGCGCTTTCCGAACCGGCATAAACGGTAATGCTGATGTCCAGTACCCGTTCGGTATCCGTCATACGCAGCTCAATCGGGACATTTTTCAGAAAGGCCGCCATTTCCCGTCTTTGTTCATCGCTTACCTCCGCGATAACTTCAAGTTTTTTATCCGCCCTGCCGGCAACTATCCCGGCTGCTGTTGCTGCTTTAAGCCCTTTAAGTCCGCCGGTATTCGGCACCGTTACGCTTTTTACGTTTTTAATAATATTGCCGCTTACCTCAACGAGCGCCCTGTCGGGTATTTTTTCCAGAATTTCCCTGGCTTTGGCCGCCGCATAGGCGACCGCTACGGGCTCGGTACAGCCCATCGCGGGCGCCAGTTCCGCTTTCAGCAGTTCCAGATATCTTGAATAGCGAATGTCATAGGACAGCATAAGTCCTCCTCCGGCACATTATTTTATTTCATTATAACACTGAAATATTTTTTAATCAACAAAATTAAGGGGAGAGGATTTTGAAAAAGGTTCCAAATTACCGCTTTTTGTCCTTCAGGGAACGGACATGCATATAAACTGTATTTTTTGATATTTTTAAATCCTTTGACACCGCTTCTATGGCGCTTTTTAACTTGAAAATACCCTGATAGTAGAGCAGTACGATGATTTCCTTGTTTTTGAACGACGGAGGCACGGAGTCGTCGGCCATAACCTCGTCTCTGGTCTTTTTCAAAGCCCTGGCAATCAGTTCGTCGGAACGGCTTATAAAATGTTCGGGAGCAAATTCCACATGGCTGTCGGGAGAAAAACTTTTAAGCAGGGACGTTATCGGGCAATCAAGATACATATTGATGCAGAGAAGCCCTATAACCCGGTCATGTTCGCCGTAAATCGCCAACGTAACGGATTTTACCGGTTTTCCGTATTTGTTTTTGGAAAAGTAGGTAAAAAAACGTTCCGTCTTGTTTGTATTGAGTTTTTCCAGCAGTTCCAGAGCCAAATCGGTAATGGGGGCGCCTTCTTTACGGCCGGAAAGCGAACCGTTGATTATTTTTGTAATCGAATGTTCAAGATCTTTGCCGCCGATGTCATGAAGGACAAATTCAAAAGCGCTGCCGAAATAGGCGGCCAGGGCATCCATCGTCGCCTTGTAGGAGTTAAGAATCAGCGTATCGGCGATGGAAAGGCCGCCGCGGTTTATGGTTTTATGCGGCGGAACTGCCTTGTTTTGCGGTTTTCCCATAAATACACCCTCATGGGCATTCCCAAACTCTGCCGGTTTTTGGGAAGTTCCTTATGCGTTACGTTTTCCCGGCGGTTTTCGGGGTTTGTCCCCGGTTTCGGCCTTTACCTGTTTTTTGGGGTTCCTTGATAATGCTTCAATAAGCGTGTCAAGTCTATACCCGGAACGTTTTTCGGCTTTTTTTAGTTCATCGGCCGCGTCTTTTACCAAAGCGGCGTTGCCGTATTCCATCGCGGCAAAAATTGATCCGTAGTAAAGGGCCCGCTCAAAGGCTTCCTTGTTGAACCACGTAACATCGTCAAAAACGTTGATTCCCAAAATACGGCGGAAATCATCATCGCCGCAATTATCCAGGATAACGTTCCGGGCCAGGTCTTTCGCCGACTGCTTTTTGTCCGCCGGTTTGCCGGCAAAAAGTTTACCGGATTCGGCGGCCCGCGGACGTTTTCCGCCCGCGCGGGAAAGCGCTGTCTTGAGTATCTCGACGGCATGCCAGGCGGATTCTCCGTCCATGCCAAGCCGGCAAAGGGTTTCCCGCAATTTCCGGTCAAGCTGCCAGTGAAGCGCCAGGGAGACGGCATCGGCGCCGGAAGCGTCGCGTTCGGCAACAGCGCCGGACGCATCGTTATCAAAGCCGGAACCGCCGATGATGGGCCGCAAAAGGGCCAGGGCGGCGTAGGCATAGCCAAGTCCGGCGCAGGCGCTTTCCGCCGGTGAAGCGGCGCCGCTTTCAAACGCCGCCTGAACGGAGATCATCCGCTCCAGGTATACGGTAAAATCATCCCATACCTGTTCCGGGGTTTTCCGGTTCCGGGCATTTTGTTTTTCCGATTCCGCCTTGTCCTGCGAAACCGGGGAATGCGTTCCGGCGGCTTCCTGTTCCGCGGCTTCCGGCAGCGCGGTTTTCCGCGCTATGGCTTCCTGTGTGGCGGTTTCCCGTAGATCGGTTTCCTGTTCCGGTTCTCTTACCCAGGGATCGTATACACCGTTCCCGTCAATAAATGCGCGGGCCGTTTCGATAAAGGCGATAACCAAGGGCTTAAGTTCGCCAGGTACGATTCCCGGTTTGAAGATTTCATCGTAGCGATAGTAAAGCTCGCCCAAAACAAGATCCATTTTGGCGGCCTCGAGATCCGGCACGCCGCGACCGGAAAGTTCGTGGTTAAGGCGGGCCCAGCCGCCGCTGCCGCTGTCCCGGACTTCGTGTATGTCAAGAAAAACCTGGGTCTGGTATCCGTCAAGAGCGGCAAAAAGGCCGCGTTCGGCAATGTCTTTTGAAGAACGAATATACCAGAGGGAAGAACGGAGTTCCCTCATAAGGGCAAAACAGTTGTCTTCGGCGTGGAGGCCCAGCGCGGAACACAGACTGTCCGCGGCCCGCCTATCCTTGCCGACGGCGGCGTTCTTAATCCAGCCCGAAGCACGGCTATAGCTGTTGTTATACAGTATCAGGACACATTCGGCGCCGGCGCGGTTTGAATACGCAAAAACATTTTCGTTAACGGAACTGTCGGAAAAGAAATCGTAAAGCCTGAAATCGGCGCTGCCCGAAAAAAGGTAACGTTTTTTCATAAGGGGAAATATCTCCCGTTCGTGCCGTTCGACAAGCCACTCGTCGCTCTGCTCGTCGCGGTAGGAACGGCGGTATTCCATGCCGTACTTTTCCTCAAAGCCGTCAATTTGGCCGTGACCGAACATCGGCAGGCCGGGCATCGTCACAAGGAGCGTACAAATGCCGAAGTATTTGTCGCCTTTTCCG
>JAIROH010000002.1 GCA_031257595.1 Treponema sp.
GATTTGGATTTCCCCAATGCCGAAAACGGCCTTGACGGGGTTAAATTTATCGGTAAATGCGTTGAAAGCTCCCAAAAGGGAGCGGTTTGGGTTAACTTTTAGGAGGATATTATGTCGCGTCCGGTTACACTTTTTACGGGACAGTGGGCGGATTTGTCCTTTGAAACGATTTGCGCCAAAGCGAAATTATTCGGATATGACGGTCTGGAATTTCCGCTCCCTCGGACACGGAGACGTTGACTTTGAAAACATCATCCGGAAACTGAACGCGATGAATTACCAGGGGCCGCTTTCCGTTGAATGGGAAGATTCGGGGATGGAACGGGAATACGGCGCGAAAGAAGCATGCGAATTTGTACGAAAAGTTGATTTTGCCCCCTCCAACATAGCGTTTGACGATGCATTGAAGTCTTCATAGCGGGGCCGCAGGTGTTTTTGCTTCAAAACCGTTTTCACGGGAGGCATCTTCTGTGAAGACTAACGGCGGAACTATTTTATCCATCGAAATCATTACCAAAAGTTTTTCCGGCGTAAAAGTGCTGGATGATATTTCATTCGGCATACGGTCCGGCGCTGCGCCTACCTTGCTCCCGCGACGCCCGTCGCAAGCCCTACAAGGCCTTTTATTTCCCTGTCGCTGAAACGGACCCCGCCACCCGCGAAAAAATCCCTTCCGGAAGAACTCAGGGCGTCGTTGATCCCTCCCTGAATATAGATCCAGTTCAAAAGGTTGTCTGAATCAGGGTCAAAAAACGGAAACAGGGTTATCTTTCCCCTTAAATTGGGATAATCTCCCGTCCGGAAGCGGAAAACCTCGCCTGAAAGGGCAAGCCTGTCGAAAGGCTGTATGTCAATGCCTATGCCGGCGCTGCTTTCCAAAAGCCCTCCCCTAAGGGTTACGATGCCGAAACGCCTGGCAAGTTCCGCGTCAATCGAAAAAGTGTATTTCGTTTCCGTTTCGTCGGTAACGGTAGTAACGCCCGAAACAGTCGTGGAGGTAACGGTTCTGTTGCTTACCCCGTCCGGGGCGCCGTTTACTCCCAAACGGTACCAGCGGTCCCCGGAGGCAGGTTCAAGCCGTATCGAAGCGCCGGCGCTTACGGTGTTCCGGAGGAAGCCATAGTTGGCGTGAGAGTCCACCAAAATACCCAAACCGTTGGCCCTGTTCATAAACTCACCCGCACCGTCTATCACCCCCTGAAGTTTAACCACGGCTTTTTCGGTTTCTTCCACGGTGGAAAGCACGCTTTCGTAGAGCCTGTCGTCGTAAATCGCCTGGCCGACATTGCCCCGGCCCTGGGCTATTTCTTCGGATATCTGTCTGATGTTTTCCATCGCGGCCCTCATTTCCAGTATCGTCAGCTCAATATCGCCTTCCCTGGACTCAAGCAACCTGTTGGTATGCTCGCTGATAAGGGCCGCGGACTCCAGAATACGGGATATTTTATCCAGCTCGTCGTCCGTTCTGGCGTCGATTTTTCCCGCTATGGAATTGAACGTTTCCAGGGAAACGGTAAACAGGGCCATCTGATTGGCCTGGAATTCGGTCAGTATGCCGGAAATCTGGTTCCCCAGTCCCGAAACGGTTTCCATTAGAGCGCTCATATCCGCGCTTCCCGCCGCGGCGCCTATAAAACCGCCCGGGACCAGCGGCGGAAAACTCTCCGTTCCCGGATCCAGGCTTAGTATTGAGGTGCCCAGTATCGAAGAAGCTTTCCTTGATACCGTGGCGTTCTGCCGCAGTTCCACGTCTTTGAGAAGGGCCAGGCGGATACGGGCTATGCTGCCGTCAAGCTGAATCTCCTGGACTTTTCCAACGGCGACCCCCGCCAGGTAAATTTTGGAACGGGAAGAAAGGCCTGTCGCGTCTTCAAGCGTTGTCATGTAGGAACGGGTGTTAAAGTCGGAAAGCCCGTCGGCGGAAAGGATCACATAGGCTCCTCCGACCGAGCCCAGGATAATGAAAAAAAGCCCCACTTTAACGTACTTTGATATGTTCATGTCTCTAACTCGTTAAAGGAAATTCTGATAAAATCTTTCACCATCGGATGCTCCGACCGGCTCAATTCGGCCGGCGTCCCTTCGGCAATGATAAAACCCCGATCCAGAAAGGCAATACGGTCGGCAATACGGAAAGCGCCCGGAATATCATGGGTTATCAACGCGCAGGTTATTCCTAATTCTTTGTTAACCCTGACAACCAGATTGTTGATTGTTTCCGCCAAAACGGGATCAAGCCCGGTGGTAGGCTCATCGAAAAAAAGCACTTCCGGATTCATGATAAGCGCCCTCGCGACACCTACCCGTTTGCGCATCCCTCCGGAAAGCTCATCCGGGCGCTTCAATTCTATACCGGGAAGCTCGATCCAATCAAGAAGCTCGGCAACCCTTTTCTTTATTTCCTTCCGGTTCTTTATCCCCAGGACTTCAATCAGCGGGAAGGCAAGATTTTCCCCGACATTCATCGAATCAAAGAGCGCGGCGTTTTGGAACGAATAACCGAAATGCTTTCTTACGGCAACGGCGTCGACGCGGTCAAAACCCGTAATGTCGGTATCCCTGAACCATATCCGCCCGGAGTCCGGCTTCATCATTCCGATAATCGTCTTAATAAGCACGCTCTTGCCGGTTCCGCTCTGGCCGATAATCGCGAAAATCGACTTTTCGGGAATATCCAGGGATACATCCTTGAGTACGACATTCTCCCCGAACGATTTGGAAAGATTTTCGGTACGAATAACGGCATTCATGCGTAAATAATCCTGAGCAACATCGTGGCAAGTATATAATCCGCTATCAGTATGGATACGGACGCGGAGACAACCGCGTTGGTCGCGCTGTTCCCGACTCCTTTCGCGCCCTGGTCCGTATTAAGGCCGTGGAAGCAGCAGATTGTCGTAGTTAGAAATCCCATCACCGCCGCTTTGATAAGGCCGGCAAATACATCCCTGGGGCTGAGAAAATTGAACATATAATCCAAATAACTTGCCGAATCAATCGCGTAAAGATAAACCGAAATAAAGTATGATCCGAAAGCTCCGATCACGTTGGCAAGCAGGGTAAGCACCGGAAAAACCAGTATTGACGCGGCTACCTTGGGCAGAACCAGATACTGAACCACGTTGATCGACATGGATTCCAGAGCGTCAATCTGCTCGGTAACTTTCATGGTTCCAAGCTCCGCCGCCATCGCCGATCCGTTTTTGGCTATCAGCATAAGCGTGGTAATAACCGGGGCCATTTCCCTGGAAAGGGCGACCGCAACGGCCGCCCCCGTCCCGATTTCGGCCTGGAACGGCTGTAACAGAACCACCATCTGGAGCGCGAAAATCATCCCGATGGCGCCCCCGGAAAGAAGGATTATCAGTACCGAATTAACCCCCAGATGTTCCATTTCAAGTATGTAGCGCGGAAATCGAAAAGGCCGACGCGGGAGGCTTTTTAAGAGTTCCCCAAGAAAGGCAAAGTACCTTCCCAGACCGTCAAGCTTACGGAGTACGCCTTGAAACATACGTAAAGCGTAACACAGAACGGGTAGACGGTACAGCGTCCGGGTACGGATACCGCGCAAATTACCGGTACAAATTACCGGTACCCTGTAAATTTTCCCGGGGTAAATTAAAGCGCCGCGCTTCCCTGTACCCTATAGAGTGAGAAAGCCGCTTTGTATATCGGCCCCTATTATTGCCGTTTATTCCGGCGTAGGGTATATTTTGATTAGCAGGAGTCGAATGATGGGAGAACTGGTACAGGCGCGTAAGCCGCAGAAAGGTCTTACTTTCGAGGATGTCTGGGCCGCGATGATGGAAACAGACAAGAAATTTCAGGAAACAGACAGGCAGTTCAAGGAAACAAACCGCCGGCTTGAAAAAAGCAAACGGGATTTGGACAAAAAAATGGGCGAACTGGGTAACCGTCTCGGCGAACTCGCCGAGCATCTGGTCGCCCCGAGTATCCACAAAAAATTCAACACTCTGGGATACCGTTTTGACGCCGTTAGTCCCGGGGGAACCGAGATCAAAGACCCCGGCGGTAAAACTTATGCGGAAATAGACATCTTGCTGCAGAATACCGACTACATCGTTGCCGTGGAGGTAAAATCGAAACTTCTGGAAAAGGATGTGGACGCCCATGTTAAACGGCTTGAAATTTTAAGGCGTTGGGCGGATAAACACCGTGACCGGCGGAAGATCCGCGGCGCGGCGGCAGGAGCAATCGTGTCCCGCGCGGTAAGGCAGTACGCCTTAAAAGCGGGTTTTTATGTGATTGTCCAAACCGGCGACACGGTAAAAATAGACATACCTAAAGGGTTTGTACCAAAGGACTGGTAGGATTGTCACCCACTACCATGCTCACCGGCTCGCCTGTTCCGGGTACACGCGTTATGCCGGCAAAATTTGACATTTTAAAAAAGCCTCTGTATACTGTTGTGCTGTGGCTGCTTCGGGAAAGAATAAAAAGAAAAAAAGTTCCGGTTTTGGCTGGCTGCTTTTTTGGCTGGCGTTTCTGATTGGCGTTACCCTTCTGTTTGTGATAAACCGGGAAAAAATACAGAGCAGCATCTCGCTTCTAAAAGACCTGATCAACAAACCGGAGTCCGGCGCTCCCGGTCCCGATACCCCTGCCGCGGGTGAAACGGGGGCGGATGAAACAG
>JAIROH010000138.1 GCA_031257595.1 Treponema sp.
CCCCGTGCCAAGCGCGGAATAATTCTTCGTCCCGGCGGGTTATTTCTGCGGAAACAGCGACTTCCCTGCCGTGGCCCTTTGGGCGCAATCCGGCGGTAAATTCAGAAATATTTGTTAAAAAGCCAGTGCTCCCTGCTCTCATTGTAAAAATACTATAGCGGGGAAAGAAAAATGTCAAGTGAGAATATTCCCCAAGGCTCATTCCGCCTTCCAGTACCGGAAAAAGATGCCGAGCAGAGCGGGAAGCGCGCGGATTTTTTTCCCGATACCGCCGGAAGCAAATTCCGCGATGGCCTTTACACCTGAAAAAACATTTTCTGAATAGGGCTGCCAAAAGAGGTCCCGCTTTACCCCGGGAAGCGTATCGTCCACTATCACCTGGGTCTTGAGCATTTCGATAAAACCGCTTTCGCCGTGGCTGCGGCCAAGGCCCGACGCGCCAAAACCTCCCCATGGGGTTTCGGCAAGGCCGTGGGACATAAGGTGATCGTTCACCATTACCGCCCCGGCGTTGATCCGGGAAGCAAGCGCGCGGGAAGCGCGGCGGTTTTTCGACCACACGGAACCGGAAAGGCCGTAGGGAGAAGCGTTGGCGATTGCCACGGCTTCGTCGTCGTCCCCGGCGGGAACCACCGCCACGACAGGCCCGAAAACTTCATCTTTCATTACCGGCATCGACGGCTTTACGTTGGTTAGAACCAGCGAGGGAACGTTTAGGGTTTGTTCATCCATAAAGTACGCGCCGGGACTGGCGGCGGAAATCACCGCTCCTCCGGCGATACATTCTTCCACCTGCCTGCATACCGCCTGTTTTTGGCGCAGGGTCGCCATGGGGCCCAGGTCCGTTCCGATACGGAGTTTTTCCGTCAACGAACAAAGTTTCTCAAGAAACTTGTCGTACACCGGCGCATGCACGATAACCCGTTGTACGCCGCCGCAGGACTGACCGGCGTTTGAAAAGCCCGCCCACACAACGCCCGCCGCCGCCCGGTCAAGGTCGGCGTCGGCGCGGATAATGGCGGCGTCGGCGCCGCCAAGTTCCAGTACCAGGGGAAGGAGCCGCGGGGCGGCAAGGGCCATAAGCTCCCTGCCGACGGCGCTGGAACCGGTAAAGAACAGCTTGTCCACGCCGGGTTTTTCGACGGTTCCGATAAACGCCGGCCCGGCGTCTTTGCCCGCCATTTCCACATAGCTGAAAAGCCCCGCGGGAAGCTCCGCCGCGGCAAAGATCTTTTCCAGGGCGGCGCCCACGCGCGGGGTAATCGAGGCCGTTTTAAGCAGAACGGCGTTTCCCGCAAGCAGCGCCATCACCACTTCTGAAAACGGAATTGAAAACGGATAGTTCCACGGAGAGATTATGCCCACAACCCCCCAGGGTTTATGGACAAGGGCGCTTCGCTTGTTAAACATAAGGACGCTTCCGCCCCGGATCCGCCGCGGGGCAAGGAAATGTTTTCCCCGCCGTATGTAGTACTTGATCGCCAAAAGCGCCGGAAGCACTTCGGCGGCCAGCGCGTCGACGGGAAGTTTTCCGTTGTCTTTGTGGATGGTTTCGGTTATACCGTCTATATCCGAGGCAAGGGCCCGGGCCGCTTTCTTGAGGCAGGCCGCCCGTTCCCGGTACGGCTTTTCCTCCCAGATCTTCTGGGCCGCCCTGGCTTTTTTGATAACGGCGTTTACACTCCTGGCTTTCATCCTTTAGCCCCGGAACGTCTTCCACCGCCGGGTTTCGCCGCGGCCTTTCCTTTTTTCACAGCCGCTTTTGGGGTTTTTTGCGCCGCGGCTTTTGTCTTTTTGACCGCCGTTTTTTTCGCTGTCGTCTTTTTTGGAACCGGCGCTTTTGCCGCCGGCTTTTTCGCCGCTCTCGTGGACGGCGTTTTTTGGGGTTGTGTTTTTTGCTGAACCGCCCCTTGTTTTTTCCGGGAAACGGTTCCGGCCTTTTTCGCCGGACTTGCCGAAGACGGCTCCCTTCCGGTAAAATCATTCATCGCGCTGCTTATTCCGAAAAAATCCGCCAGAGCATCTATACCCCCCGGCGGCAGCAGCCGTACCAGCAGCGTAGAGTACACAAAACGGGGCATGATAAGCCGCTTTTTGTTTTTAAGAACGGCCTTCACAATACGTCTTGCGGCGCTTTCGCCCGAAAGGATCGGCAGCAGTAACGGGAAGCGGGTCTTTACTCCCTTAAACATCCCGGTATCGATAAAGTAGGGACAGATCACGGTGGTGGAGATAGCGCTTTTTGTATGCCGCAGTTCCATGCGCAGCGATTCGTCGAAACCCACGGCGGCGAATTTTCCGGCGCAGTAGTCGGAAAGGCCCTTGACCCCGATAAGCCCCGCCGCGGAAGCTATCGTAACAATATGACCGCTGTTTCTTTCGATCATGGACGGAAGAAACGCCCTGGTTGTCCAAAAAAGGGAAAGAACGTTGACATTGATCGTCTGTATGATTTTTTCTTCCTGAATCTCAAGAAGCTTTTTCCCCGACACAATCCCCGCGTTGTTTATCAGTATATCCACAGGGCCAAGCTTTTGAAGCAGCGCCTTCGCCTGCCGCGCGACCGCGGCCCTGTCCGAAACATCGCAGACCATGCCGACGATAAAAAGTCCTTCGGCGGCGGCTTCCGTCTCCAGGGCTTTAAGCGCGGCGGCGTCCAGATCCCATATCGCGACCCGGCCTCCCCTGCGGGCAAAATCAAACGCCATAAGCCGGCCTATGCCGGACGCTCCGCCTGTAATAAGGATAAGCTTGTTGGTAATATCTTTCATAGCAAGATCATATCCGTTTTTGAGGAAGAAGTCGAGTGACCGCGGCGCGGCGCCATTACAGCGGAGTTCTTTCAGTGACCCATTGCAAAACCGGCGGCGATTCTGTATATTTAAGTCACGAGAGGCTTTCCCGAAACTTTAGCTTTTGGAACCGGTTCAAATATCCGGGAAAGAAACAGTTTTATTTAAGAAAGCAACAATAACCAGGAATAACATGGGAAAGAATTTATTGGACATTCTGCGTATCGGCGTATTTTATGACGGTTACTATTTTTACAAGGTAAGTAATTTTTACAAATACGAACATGAAAGAAAAGCGCGGTTCAGCATCGCGGGACTTCAGGATTTTATACGCAACGAAGTGGCGCTGTTCAGCAACACGGATATCAGGCAGTGCCAGATAATTGACTCGCATTACTTCAAGGGCCGATCTTCCGCAAAGGAACTTGGGGAAAAAGTCCAGAGCGAACGGATCTTTGAGGATATTCTGATGCGCGAAAATGTCGTTACCCATTATCTTCCGCTTCGCTACGGAGAAAACAACACTGTCCAGGAAAAGGGAATAGACGTCTGGCTTGCCCTGGAAGCGTATGAGCTTTCCATTTACAAGCATTTTGATATTTTGGTGCTGGTAGCGGGAGACGGCGATTATGTCCCCCTCGTGCGGAAGTTGCATACCCTGGGAACCCAGGTAATGCTTTTGTGCTGGGATTTTTCCTATCATAATGAAAACGGAGATCTGGTGGAAACCAGAACGTCCCGGCAGCTGCTTGAAGAAGTGTTTTTTCCCGTTATGATGTATCAGCGCATTGAAGAAAACAACAATGACTATATAAAAAACCTTTTTGTGCCGGACAAAACCGGTGACAAATCCCTGAATCTTTTTGTCCCGGACGCGATTGAAGGGAACGACCTCCGTGCCCAGGAATATGTTTCGACGATTCTGACCCTCAACATCAACGGTTTCGGGTTTATCAGGGATGAAGAACGCAACAATGTTTTCTTTCACTACAGTACCGTAACCAACAGGGATTTTACCGAGTTGGAACCGGGCATGAAGGTGAAATACAGGGTAGAGGACGACGCGGAACGTACCAAGCGCGACGGTGCGCTTCGTTACCGCGCCTATAAAGTAACGGTTCTCGATTAAGGGTCGGTATTCTGTCCGGGACATGTCCCCGGCTATTGCGCGTCAGATCGCTGCCGGGAGTTTTGTTTTTTCGCGAATATCACGTCCCACTGGGTAATCAGCATCGCGCCGAGCATAAAGACAAAGCCCAGCAGGGTAAAGGGACCCGGCTCTTCTTCAAGGAGAAGCATGCCTCCAAAAGCGGCAAAGCTTCCTTCAAGGCAGAGGATGATGGTGGCGTGGGCCGGCGGGGCGTCTTTCTGGGCGACCACCTGCAGCGTGTAGGCTATTCCTACCGACGCCAGGCCGCCGTATAAAATTGGAATTGCCGCGCCGGTCATAATCGCCGCGGCGGCGGGACTGCCCAAAAGTTCGGCAAAGGTCTTCCAGGACTGGACGCTGTCCGGCGCAAAGTAGGAAGACCACCCTTTTACAAAAGGCTCGATAACAACAGCCGCTATTGAGGCGTACAGCGCGCAGAAAGCAAACTGGCCGGAAGAAAGAATCAGCGGATCGATCTTTTGTACCAGGCGATCGATAAGGAGGATATGGCAGGCCCAGAACACGGCGCTGATTATGGTAATTAGATCGCCGGGATTTATTGCCGCGATATTTTCGGGCATTGAAATAAAGTAAATTCCTATAACGGCAATGCCCATGCCAATCCAGGTGGGGAGGCGGGTTTTTTTCCCAAGAAAAATACCGAACACAGGGGTCAGGACAACGTAAAAACCGGTAATGAATCCCGCGTTGCCGGCGGTGGTAAACATAAGCCCCAGCTGTTGAAAGGCCACCGCTATAAACAGTACCGAACCGGCCGCCAGGATCATGGCAAACTGTTTCTTCCGGCTTGTCCCACGCGGCGTCTGAAGCTTTCCTTTGGATTTCCGGAACAAGATCAGCGGAAACAGCGAAAGGCTTCCCAGAATAAACCTGACCCCGTTATAAGTAAACGGTCCTACATACTCCATACCCGACGACTGAGCGACAAAACCGAAGCCCCAGATTCCCGCCGTTAACAAAAGAAGTATATCCGCCCTGAAGGCACGCTTGTCCATGTATCCTCCGCCGCACGTGTTTGTTCGTAGTTATTTTGGGCAACGCTGATTAACTTGACGCTAATCAGCGTTGCCCTATTATTTTTCTCGTTTTCCTGCGAAAAACTGCGAAAAATCTACATTAAAGTAGCACTGATTTATTCTCGATTGAATAAATCAGAGCTTTCTTAGACTGAAAATTGCTATTCTGTATATTCAAAAATAACCGGTTCGCCGGAATGGCTCATTCTGCCGTCGCCGGTGCGGAAAACCGATCCGTCGATCAGGTTGACGTATTGCCCTTCCGGTACGGGAACGACGCCGGCGCGCCCCTTCAGACTAAACACGCCGAACAGGCTCCGGCTGCCTGAACGGTGAGACGCCAGCATCATGCCATCGGCGCCGGCCCGGACTTCGTAGCTTGACGACGCAAA
Organism: Treponema sp.; assembly: GCA_031257595.1. Lineage (GTDB taxonomy): Bacteria > Spirochaetota > Spirochaetia > Treponematales > Breznakiellaceae > JAIROH01. Next base: position 5,372 of record JAIROH010000138.1, read on the forward strand.
CAGCGGATCTTTTTTTATCCGGTACAGGACCCGCATTAAGCCGGAAAGATCCTTCCCGGATGCCGGCGCGCCTGTATTCGCCGGGCCGCCGGAAACCGCGCCGGACAGACCCGCGTTCCATTCTACCGGATCTTTTTCAAAAAGGCTTGGGCGGTTACGGGCCGCCTCCTCCTGGCCGGCGTAGATCAGCGTAAGGCCTTTCTGGAAATAGTTAAAGGCCGTCCAGTTGCGCAGGGCCCGTTCGTTCGCTATGGAAAAGGCGGCCCTGTTCCGGTCGTGATTCTCCAGATTCCGAAGCTTTACATAGTTTGCCGGATAGAGGTATTCCTGGGCGTTGATCCTTTCCGCGTAGGAAGCAAGATCCAACGATCCGTCAAGGTACTTTTGATAAAAGCCGAAGATGTCATAATCGTAGCACACGTCAAAGGCCCCGAACATTTCCGCGTCGGAATGGCAGACGAAACCCCTCGCCCTGTTTTCGAGAATGAACGAAGGTTCTACCGATTCGGCAATCCAGACACAGCCGGGATTGACTTCGGCGACTTTTTGCCGGGCACAGCGCCAGAATTCCAGCGGTACCAGCGGCGCAACGTCACAGCGGAAGCCGTCAACAATTTTCGCCCACATCACAAGGGTCTCGATCTGATAGTCCCAGAGTCCCGAACCGGGATCGCCGTAATCAAGGTCTATCACGTCCCACCATTCGCCGATCCTGTTGCCAAAACCGCCGTCCGGCTTATGGTAAAACCACCCGGGGTGATCCCGGGAAAGAACCGAATCCGGCGAAGTGTGATTATACACAATGTCCATGACACAGCCGATTCCCCGCTCGTGCATGGAACGTACGAGACCGGTAAAATCTTCCATTGTTCCAAGTTCCGGATTAATTGCCCGGTAATCGGAAATCGCGTAGGGACTGCCGAGAAGCCCCTTGCGGTTTTTCTTTCCAATGGGATGTACGGGGAGAAGGTGGATCATATCCACGCCCAGATCTTTTATCCGGTCAAGGTCCGCTTCAAGGGCCTTAAAGGTTCCTTCTTCGCTGTGGTTGCGCACGTAAACCTGGTAGATTACCCTGTTGCGCAGCGAAACGTTGGTGTTGTCTGCCATACTTTTGTCCTTGAAGTTTTTTAAATTCCCACGCCGGTTTTGAACGCGCGTGCAAGGTGATCTTCCCACCGGCTTTTCCGGCTTTCAAGTTCCCTGGATGCGCCGTCAAAGATAACAAACTCCTTTGATTTGACCCGGTCAAAAAGCCTGTCCTGGAGCATTACCTTTTCCAGGGCGCCGAGTATTCCCGTTTCGTGAAAGTACTCCATCGTGTTGCCCGCCACGCAGAGCACAAGACCCTTTTCAAGCTGTTTCATCGTCCTGCCGTTTTTATCCGTATCAAGGCCGTAAGCGAAACCGTAGGTCCAGACCCGGTCGAACCAGCCTACCATTTTTGCCGGGGCGTCGCTCCAGAAAAGCGGAAAGATAAAAACGATTGCGTCGCTGGCGTTAATCTTGTCCTGCTCCGCCTGTACGTCACCGGGAACCGGAAGGTCCCGCCGGTAAAACGCTTCGCGCCGGTATTCTTCTTCGCTCATGTCGGTCGTAAAATTCATCCTGTACAAATCTGAAACAAGGTACGAATGGCCTGAATGTTCGAGGCCCGCGATAAAGCTGTCCCGTACATGCCGGGTAAGGGAATCTTCACTGGGATGGGCGTACACAATAAAAACCTTCACGTTACCGAACTCTCCCATCCCAACTATAGTACAGGCCCGGCAATCTGTAAAGTAAACAGCGGTAATTCTCAGTTTTTGAAACTGAGAATTGCTGTTGCTTCCTTGACAGTATGCCGTTTTATGCGTGATAATCGAATTGTTCCAAAACCGAGGTTTCGGAAACCCCAAACATCTGCCACAAACGGAGGAAAAAAAGCGAAATGAAAAACGAATAACATTGAAACCCACATTCGAGGAGGTCTCTATGTTGTTCTTTCATGACGTGAGCTTTTTCTATCCGTCTTCCATTTATCCCGTACTGGAAAACATCAGCGCCGAATTTTATCCCGGCTGGACCGGCGTGACGGGTGACAACGGATCGGGTAAAACAACGTTCCTTATGCTGGCCGCCGGGCTGCTCGAAGCCCGGACGGGGACCGTTTCGGGGGCGGGAGGATTGTACTGCGCCCAGCGTACCGACAATATTCCGGATCTGTGGGAAGATTTTTTTTCTTCCCCGGACAGCGGAACGGGGCGGCTTATATCCCTTCTCGGCATTGAGGCGGACTGGCCCTACCGCTGGGAAACACTCAGCCATGGCGAAAGAAAACGCCTGCAGCTGGGGATCGCCCTCTGGCGGGAACCGGAACTGCTGGCCCTTGACGAGCCGACCAATCATCTTGACCGGGACGCAAAGGCCCTTGTCGCGGCCGCCCTTGGATCGTATTCCGGCGTTGGACTTTTGGTAAGCCACGACAGGGCGCTTCTTGATCAACTCTGCGGGAACTGCCTTTTTCTGCGGCAGGGGAAAGCGACGCTCAGGCCCGGCGGCGTTTCCAAAGGACTCGCCGAGGAAGATCGGGAATTTCTTGAACTAAAGCGGCTGCGTAAAAATCTTTCCGGCGAACGGGAACGCCTTGCCGCGGAAACGGAAGCCCGGCGGCGGGTGGTTGAAAGCTCAAAGAACCGGTTTTCCAAAAAAAATCTTGATCCAAAAGACAGCGACTACAGGGGAAAGATCAACCTGGCCCGGCTCTCCGGCAAGGACAGGAACGGAGCGGATCTGTACAAACACATGAAGAAGCGGCTTGACCGGCTCGACGCGAACCTGGCTTCCGTTTCGACAACAGGGAGACGGAAACTGGGAATCAGAATGGAGACCTCTCGATCCAGGATGGACAGGCTTTGCGTTGTTCCTCCGGGGATTATCCCGCTGGGCGAAGAGCGCGGCCTTGTTGTTCCGGAACTGGTGATACACCCCGAAGACAGGATAGCCCTTAGCGGGCCGAACGGAACGGGAAAATCAACCCTGCTGGGCCGTATAGTAAGCCTGCTCCCGCCGATGCTGCCGGTGTTGTACATCCCCCAGGAAATAAGCGCCGAAGAAGCCCGGGCGGCGCTTGCCGAAATAGAACAGGAAACGGAAAAAAACAGGGGTGAAATATTTTCCCGCTTTTCCCGGCTCGGTTCCGATCCCGCCCTGCTGCTTCAGTCCCGGCTTCCCAGCCCCGGCGAAATCAGAAAGCTTCTTATAGCCCGGAGTATTTTTCTCAACCCCGCCCTTATCATTATGGACGAGCCGACCAACCACATGGACCTTAATTCGGTAAGACTGCTGGAAGAAGTGTTGGCGGAACTTGACTGCGCCCTGCTTTTGGCAAGCCACGACGAAGTTTTTCTTTCCGTCCTTTCCGTCATCGAATGGACGATAGAAGGGCCGCCGCGCGGCCCAAAAGTCCGCCTATCCGTCCACTAGTGTTCTGTCTTAATCAAAGGACATAATAACGGCTTTCGTCCGCGTCGCTGCTTATCGAGGCAGGCACACGAAAAAGTTTGGGGGCCTGTCCGCAAAAACCCGCCCCGGGACAGGCCC